>DATEAV010000071.1:0-15303 GCA_035288185.1 Anaerolineales bacterium
GGGGCTGTCGAGATCGCCGGTCTCGATGCGCTCGACGAGCCCGGGGAGAGTCTGCTGGAAGACTCGCACGCCGCTGGCAAAACGCTCAACGACCGAGGCGAAGAGCTCGCCCTGGAACGTGGCCGGAGTCGCCAGCACTCCTACGCGCCGAGTCCGCGTCGTCTCGGCCGCGGGCTTGATAGCCGGCTCCATCCCCACGAAGGGAACCTGGGGGATCACCTCGCGCAGGTGGCGGAGGGCGGCGGCCGAGGCGGTGTTGCAGGCCACGACGATCACTTTGGCCTCCATCTCGAGCAGGAACCCGCTAATCGCCAAACTAAAAGCCCGCACCTGCTCTAGCGGACGCGGGCCATAGGGGACGTGAGCCTGGTCGGCAAAGAAGACGACATCCTCGTCCGGCAATTGCCGCCGTATTTCGCGAAGGATCGAAAGGCCCCCTAGGCCGGAATCCAACATCCCGATCGGGCGCTGGGTCATCGTGGGGAGGTTACTCTACTCCCGCCGTACGGGTCAAGCCGAGAAAAAGCTCCCGGGATTAGGGCCGCCCTAGAAGTCGCTCGGGATGCCACGGCACGGCAGCCGCGAGGGCACAGTTCACTCTGCATCACACTAGGCAGTCTGGGGACGATGGCACAATGGAGTTCTAACGGACGCTAGGGTCTGGATCTTCTTCTAGTCACATCCCACAGGAAGAAGAGCAAGAAGAGGAGGATGTCTTGTACCCCGATGCCGAGCACAAGCAAGATGAGGAAGATCACGTTACCGTGCAGGAGACTCGTGTAGACACGAAGGCCAACGATCAGCTCCAGAACGGATAGCAGGGGGATCACCAAGTAGTACACTCCGACACCGCGGGCGAGTCCAAATACGTCATCCGTTTTCCCGATCACCGCGTCAAGGTCTTGGCGAATGGTGATCAGTGATCGGTCTTCACCCCATTCCTCCTTCTGGATCTTGACGATCACGTCCCGGTAGCGAGTGAACAACAATCCGACTTGCGCCATCATGAGACCCAGGATCCAGTAGATCAGGTAGCCTCTCAGCCAGAAGTAGAAGAAGAGGATGATTTCGGCTAGCAGCGCGATCACGTTAAGCTTGTAGCCTAGCGGCACATCTCTATCTCTGAGTGCCCGCAGGACGGCCAAAGGTCGAGGCCATTCGCCGTGGATCAGGCCCGCGTAGGCGAGGAGCCCGGCCATTCCAGCCAAGACGCTCAACGCCAGGATGTTCATGTGCCGCTCAGGGTTGCTCACTGCTTCGGCGAACTCAACTCCCGTGAGTTGCGAGAAGAGGTCGCACATCACAACCATGAACACAAGTATCCCGAGCACAACGAAATAGCCTTCGGCCTTACCTACCTTCTTGGGCAAGTCTTTCCTCCCTTCGAAGGGGTGGCCGGCCGAGACGCCAATCAGGTGCCCATTCTCCGGTGCACCTGATCTTCATGGGGTTGAATTGCCCTCGGGCAATGGCGGAGGAGCGATCAGCCCTCGCGCTTCTCTCGGAGCCGGGCGCGCTTGCCGGTGCGTTCCCGCAAGTAGTAGAGTTGGGCGCGGCGGACGTGCGAACGGTGCTGGACTTCCACTTTCTCGATGCGTGGCGAACGAAGGAGGAAAGTTCTCTCGACGCCGATCCCGTGGGCTGCCGTGCGCCGGACGGTGAAGTTGGCGTTGTTGCCGCCTCGGCGCAATCGGATGACGATTCCGCGAAACTCCTGGACCCGTTCTCGGCCGCCCTCGGTGATGCGAAGGTGGACGCTCACGGCATCGCCTGGGCTCAGCTGGGGAACGTTGGAGTTGATGGGAGCCTCTACGACGTTGTTTGGATCAGTCATGGCGATCATCCTGGTCTCATCTACAGACGACCGGCCGCCCTTTCTTGCCGGGCGGCTCGGCGGGCAACAGTATACCACGCCCCGTGCAGGGGCGTCCAGAGAATCTAGCTCAGACTCCGAGGCCCAGAGACCCACGGTTGAGCAGCAAGAACAGCCCAACAATCGACTTGGCGTCTCGCAACTCCCCGCGAGCGGCGAGGGCCTTCGCTTCCTTCTGTGTCATGAGAACCGCCTGGATCTCCTCGTCCTCATCGGGCGTCAGGGGCGCCGGCGCCAGGTCTTCCGCCAGGTAGAAGTACATGTACTCGGTGGCATAGCCCGGGACAAGCCAACACTCGCCAATCAGTGTCAGACGCCCGGGCGCCATCCCCACTTCCTCCCTGCACTCTCGCTCCGCACAGGCCTGCGGATCCTCCCCGGCATTCAATGTCCCCGCCGGCAGCTCCAACAGCTCACCTTCCGCGGCGTGCCGGTACTGGCGCACAAACCAGATCCCGCCTCGCCCGTCGACGGGGGCGATCGTCACGGAGGCAGGGTGGTCGATGATATCCAGCTGCGTCTCTTTCCCGTTGGCCAGCCGGACCCGGTCCTGGCGCACGGAGAAGACCTTCCCTTGGTAGACGGCTCGGCGGTCGATCACTTCAGGGGGCACGGGGTACCTCCAAGGTCAAAAGCGGCGGGGGAAAGAGGTTTCTTTCCCCCGCCGATGGGAACTCAAGGGTTTGGGCGCGGCCGCGTCCCAGGCTCGCCTCAGGGGATATTGATCGTCGATCCAACGCTGAGTGTATATGGCGAGCTCAGGCCGTTGCTGGTGGCGATGGCCATCGGGTCGACGTCGCCAAAATAGCAGGCCACCGCGTAGATCGTGTCGCCCGAACGCACGGTGTACGACGCCGGGTGGGCGCGCAACGCACGCGCCGCCGGGAAGGGGTCCCCGCTTTGAGGGATCTGCAGCGTGGTGCCCGGGCCCACCGTCGTGCCGCGGTTGATCCCGTTCAGGCTGAGGAGTTCATCCGGGTTCACATTGAACCTGCGGGCGATGCAGTAGGGGAACTCCCCTTCCTGGAGGGTGTAGGAGCCTGGCCGCGCCCCACTTCCGGACGAAGTCGGCTGAGGCGTGGTAGCCTCGGTCGGTTCGGCGGTCGCGTCTTCGGAAGTCGGGGGTGGCGGCTCGGGTGTCTCCGCTGTCTCCGATGTCGCCGAGGGCTCGACGCTGGTTGCCCCTCCGGCCTGTGCCGTCTGGGTCTGCATCACTGCCTGGCGGACGGCATTCATGGTGGCCTGCTGCCAGTTCTCTTCGCCCGGGGTGAGGGCGGGAGCGGCTGTTGGGGGCAGGGTCGAGGCCGGGCGCGTGCAGGCGCCCAGTAGGACGCCGGCGAGCACGACGCCGGCGGTGATCAGTCTTCCAAGCCGTGACAAACCCATGGGGTCCTCCTTCGGAGTCGGTCCCCGGGCGCCTCTCCAGGGCGGCAACCCGGGCGGATGGTAGCACAGGCGTTTGGGCCCGTCAAGCAAGCCCCCCCTTGAGTGGGGGATGGATGCAAGGTGCATGCCAGGCCTGGCGGCCGATTCAGGAGATGCGCAGGATATGGGTGAGGATTGTGGCGCCCGAACCGCCGATGTTCTGTGCCATGCCGACTCGGGGCTCGGGAAGCTGGTTGTCGCCGGCCGCCCCCCAGAGCTGGCGGGCAACCTCGACGATCTGGTAGACGCCGGTGGCGCCCACCGGATGCCCGCGGGCCTTGAGCCCTCCCTGGGTGGCGATCGGAAGGCGCCCGCTGGGGAGGATGGCCCCTTCGAGGCCAAGCCGCGGGCCTTGGCCGCGCTCGGTGAAGCCGCAGGCTTCCAGGGAGAGGGCGGCCATGATGCTGAACGCGTCGTGCAGCTCGAAGAAGTCGATCTCGTCTGGGCCGACTCCGGCCTGGGCGAAGGCCTGACGCGCCGAGCGCTCGGCGGCCGCCAGCCAGAGCAGATCGCGCCGATCATGGACGGCGAGGGAGTCGGTTGCGGCGCCCGATCCGGCGACGACGACGCGCGGCCGCCCGCCGCCGGGCACCAGTCGCTCGGCGGGCACCAGGATCACCGCCGCCGCCCCATCGCCGATCGGCGAGGAATCCAGCAGGTTGATCGGCTCGCACACCATGCGAGCCTCCCGGTAGTCTTCGTGGGTGATCGGCTGCTGAAGCCTGGCGTACGGATTGAGGGCACCGTTCGCATGGGCGTTGACCGAAAACGCGCCGAAGTCCTCGTGCTTCCAACCATACTCGTGCTGGTAGCGCCGCATGATCAAGGCGTTGAGGGCGATGAAGCTCGGCCCGTGTGCGGCCTCGGTGTCGGCGTCGGCGGCCGTTGCCAGCCCGGCGGTCGTCACCGTCGAAGGTGTCTGTGTCATCTTCTCTACGCCGACGACGAGGGCAAGATCCACCAGCCCGGACCCGACGGCGTGGACCCCGGCGCGGAAGGCGGCCCCGCCCGACCCACACGCCGCCTCGATCTTGAAGGCTTCGACTCCCTTCAGGCCGCACCAATCGGCGATCTGGGCGCCCAGGTTGAGCTGCGAGCCGGGGCCGACACCGGAAAGCATGTTGGAGACGATCAATACATCCGGCCGATCGAGCCCGGCATCGCGCAGCGCCTCGAGCGCCGCCTCGCCTGCCAGGCTGACCAGCGTGCGGTCCCAGTGCTCGCCAACCGGCGTCTGTCCGGCGCCTAGCACGGCGACTTCACGCATAGGCGCGCCTCAAGGCCGGCTGCAGCCGGCCGGGCGAGTCGATGGTGCGATCTTGAGGCATCAGGCTGGTCGGAGGACTGGGCGGAACTTGTAAGCGTAGACGAGCATGCCCCGCTCGCCATCTTCGCCGATCTTCCGGGTGGTCATCTCGACTGGCGTGCCGATCTCGATCGGCTGGTCCCCGAGGTCGGTGAGCTGGGCCGTGACCATCGGGCCTTCTTCAAGTCGGATCACCGCGACGGTGTAGGGGGCGTAGGCCTCGTGGCCGGCGGGGGCGTCGTGGACGGTGGTGTAGGAGTAGACCTCGCCGCGCCCGCTGAACTGGTATTCTGTGCGCGCCTCACGGCCGCAATCGGGGCAGATGTCCCGCGGCGGAAAGATCTTCACGTCGCAGTGCGGGCACACCTCGCCCACCAGGGCGTAACGCTGCTGGCGAAGCCTCCAATGCCTTGAAACCTCCATCCTTCACCTCAGTCCGACGAGTCCCCACCGGATTCCGGCGGGCGCGCCCAGTGTAGGCTTGCGGGACTCTCAAGAACTATCACCTTGCCCTCAGAGCCTGTCTGCCCGGGCCAGGATGTGGGTGGCGACTGTGGCGCCGGCCCCTCCCAGACATTGCCCCATTCCCACCTGCGCCTCAGGGACCTGCGCTTCTCCGGCCCTCCCCTGGAGCTGCAGTACCACCTCGACCGCCTGGTAGACGCCGGTGGCGCCGCCGGCATCTCCACGCGCTTTCGAGCCGCCCAGTGTGCTGATCGGGATCCGGCCGGTGCGGGAGATTTCACCCTCCGCAGCCAGCCGCCAACCCTGTCCGCGTTCGGCAAAGCCCGCCGACTCAAGAGCGAGGGCGGCGTAGATCGAGAAAACATCGTGGAGCTCGAACAGGTCGATGTCGCGAGCCGCCATCCCGGCCTGCGCCATCGCCCGGCCGGCCGAGATGAGGGCCGCCTCGAATCCGAGCGGATCCGGCTGGTCGTGCAGCGCGAGCGGCCCGGTGGCGACGGCCGAGGCCAGGATGCGGATCGGGGTCCTTTCGCCTGCAGGCCGATGCCTATCTCCGCGGGTGAGCAGGATTGCCGCCGCGCCGTCGGCCACCGGGGCCGCGTCGAAGAGATTGAGCGGATCGCTCAACATCGGCGCCGAGGCGTAGTCTTCGAGACGGATCGCCCGTCGATACAGCGCCCTCGGGTTGCCCACCGCGTTGGCATGGGCGGTCAGGCTGAACCCGGCAAAGCCATGCTCCGGCACATGGTGTTCGTGGATGTAGCGGCGCATTAGGAGCCCCGCCTGCGCCGCGGGGGTGAGGCCCTGGACGGCCTCGAAATCGGCATCGGCCGCGGCGGCCAAGGCGGCCTCGACCGAAGAGCCGATGCGGTCCGTGAGTTTTTCGACGCCCACGACCATCACGCGATCCATCTCGCCGGAGGCGAGTGCGAGCACGGCCTGGCGGAGCGCGATGCCACCCGATGCACCCGCCGCCTCGTAGGTGGCGGCCTCGATCCCCCGCCAGCCGGCGAAATCGGCCAGGAGGACTCCTAGGTGAGTCTGAGCGGAGAGAGCGGGCGCGAGCATATTGCCCACGAAGAGCGCTTGCGGGCGGAGGCCTCCGGCATCTTCGACGGCGGCGGTCATCGCCTCGAGGGCAATCGAGCGCAGCGACTTCTCCCAATGCTCACCGATGGGAGTGAGCCCGACGCCGGCAACGAGGATCTCGGGAAGGGCGGAACCGGGCGCGTGCATGCGTTACTTCATCACCAGCTTGCCGCGGTAGCGCGAGTAGGTGGCATAGTCGATCTCGGTTCGCCGGGCGACGTAATCCTGGGTGGTCGGGGCCAGCCCTTGCCGCCCGGCGAGGCGCTCGGTGGTGCGCAGGCTGAAGGCATCGGAGCCGGCCCCCGAGCCGAAGGAGACGACCAAGATGCGCACCCCGGGATCGGCCACGTCCAACACGGCGGTGAGGCCGACAAGGGCCGATCCGGCGTACGTGTTTCCGATCAAGGGGACCAGCAGGCCTGCCGAGATCTGCTCCGGGCGGAAGCCGAGGGTCTTGGCCACGCGCTGGGGGAACTTCGTGTTGGGTTGGTGGAAGACGGCGTAGGCGTAATCGGCCGGCATGCTTCCCAGGGCTTCCATCAGCGTGTGAGCGGCCGCCTCGATGTGCTTGAAGTAAGCCGGTTCACCGGTGAAGCGCTGGCCGTGCTCGGGGTAGCGCTCGTTGGCGCGGCGCCAGAAGTCGGGCGTATCACTGACGAAGGAATAGGAGCCTTCGATGATGGTGAGCGATTCGGCGGCCGGCCCGAGGAGGAAGGCCGCGCCTCCCGCGCCGGCTGTGTACTCCAGGGCGTCGCCCGGGCGGCCTTGCGCTGTATCCATCCCGATTGCGAGCGTGTAGTGGGCCATGCCCGAACCCACCATTCCGATCGCGGCCTGGACGGCTTCCGTGCCGGCTTTGCAGGCAAACTGCCAGTCGGCGGCCTGCGTGTGGGGCACCGCGCCGATGGCCTCGGCAACGATCGTGGATGTGGGCTTGACCGCGTACGGGTGTGATTCGGAGCCCACCCAGACGGCCCGGATCTCGGACGGGTTGATGCCGGCGCGAGCCAGAGTGTTGCGGGCGGCCTCGATTGACATGGTCACGACATCTTCATCCAGCCCGGCGACGGCCTTCTCCCGGATCGGAAGCCCTCCCTCTTCTGATTTCCAGAGGCGGGCCACCTCACGTGCTGGGAGTCGATAGCGGGGGATGTAGGCGCCGTAGCCCACAATGCCGACATCTTGCACGGGCTTCAGCATGGGAGCGTGGTTTGTCATGGCGAACCCTCGGGTGCGGAATTGCCTACTGGGGTGATCGGGGATCGGTTGCTCGGTGATCGGGAGATGCCTTCGTGCCGTGGAACCGATCACCGATCACTGATCACTGATCACTAATCCCTGATCACTGTTCACCCTTCTCCCCTTGCAGCGCCCTAAGCAATTCATCCGCCCGATCCGCGCGCACGACTCCCTCCGCGGTCATGCGCCGGGCCACCTCTTCGATCTGGGCTCCCTGGGCTCCAGCGGCGATCGCCACCTGCCGGGCGTGCAGGCCCATGTGTCCTTGCTGGATGCCTTCCGTCGCCAGGGCGCGCAGCGCAGCCAGGTTCTGCGCAAGCCCGACAGAGACGATGATCTCGGCCAGTTCCCGTGCCGTGCGCACACCGAGCACGGCCAGCGAGGCCCGCGCGCCGGGATGGACGCGAGTTGCGCCACCGACGATCCCCACGGCGAGCGGCATCTCGAGGAAGCCCTCCAGGGCGCCGTCGGCGCCGACGCTCCAGCGGCTGAGCGAGGTATAGCGGCCGGTGCGCGCCGCGTAGGCGTGCGCCCCGGCTTCGACGGCGCGCCAATCGTTTCCCGTCGCAATCACGACCGCGTCGACGCCGTTCATGATTCCTTTGTTGTGTGTCGCCGCCCGATAGGGATCGGCCTCGGCGAAGGCCCAGGCCTCACAGATGCCATCCCGCACCCGCTCCCCGCCAAATGCCTCAAATGCCAGGGCGGAGGCGGGTATTCGGCAACGAGCGCGGGCCAGGCGGCGGTCGGCGAGATTCGAGAGGATGCGGAGGTGGGCGCGGCCGCCGGCAAGGCTCTCGATGAGAGGCGCCAGGCGCTCCACGGCGGTGTTCACGGCGTTGGCGCCCATGGCATCGCGAGTGTCGTAGATCAGGTGGACCACCAGCATCGTGCCTGCCATAGTTCCTTCGAGGAGCCGGACGTCGAGATCGCGCGCGCCGCCGCCGAGGCTGGTGATGACCGGGTCCACCTGATCGGCCGCGGCCAGGATCTCGGCTCGGTGGGCGAGAATCTCTGCTCTCGCCGCAGCCGGATCAGGAACGTCGAGC
The DNA here is from genome assembly GCA_035288185.1 of Anaerolineales bacterium. Taxonomy (GTDB): domain Bacteria; phylum Chloroflexota; class Anaerolineae; order Anaerolineales; family E44-bin32; genus DATEAV01. The sequence continues at coordinate 8,447 of DATEAV010000071.1, forward strand.
ACCTGGATCTGGCCGATCATCTCCGGCTCACTCGTTTCGGCGAGGAAGCCTCCGCCCTCGCGAGCGAGCTTGGCCATGAAGGAAGCACCGGCGACGACCGACGGCTCTTCGATGGCCATCGGCACGAGCACCTCGCGGCCGTTGACCAGGAAGTTGACCGCGATCCCCAACGGAAGGCTATAAACCCCGACAACGTTCTCGATCATCCGATCGGCAAGCTCGGGGGTCAGCCCGCCTTCGATCGTCAGGGGCTTCAGCGCAGGCTCTTCGAGGCCGGCGGCAGACCGGATGCGAGCGAGCCTTTCGCCGACGGGAAGGTCGTAGAAGCCCGGGAGGCGGGAAGAAGAACGGGAAGACATTGCGTGCGGCGCTCCATCGAACGCGGGCTTGCGGGCGGGGAAAGCCCGCCGGGACACGCCACCTTTATAGAAGCCGGTTCCTGGCAAAAGCTATCAGGATGGCGGCTGTGCGCTGGGGCGTTGGCCCGACCAGGGGGGATCGGGTAGAATCCAGTCAGGCTGGTTCCCTTGAGCCGCAACGCTGATCTGGATCCTCACTCCGGCGCAAGCCGAACGGCTACCCCTTCCGCGGAGACCCGGATGCGGGCGCTGCACCGTGCCACGCTGGCGCTCTACACCGACCTCTCGATGGAAGGCGTCCTGCAGCGGATTACGCAATCGGCGAAAGACCTGGCAAACGCGCGCTACGCCGCCCTGGGGATCCCGGACGGGAAGGGAGGCCTGGAGACATTTGTCACCGCCGGGCTGAGAGATGGGGACGCCAAGCGCATCCCGCATCAGCCCGTGGGGAGGGGCCTGATTGGGGAGATCCTTCGCAGCGGGCAGAGCATCCGGGTTCCAGAGATCTCCCGTCACCCGGGCTCCGCGGGCTTTCCGCCGGGGCACCCCGCAATGCACTCCTTCCTGGGCGTGCCGATCGCGGCCTACGGGCGGCCGATCGGCCAGATCTATCTCACCGACAAGATCGACGCCCCGGAGTTCAGCGAGGAAGATCAACAGCTCATTGAGCTCCTTGCGGCGCATGCCGCCGCAGCGATCGAGAACGCCCGGCTTTATCGCCAGGTGTTGCGCGGCCAGGGCGAGCTTGCTCAGCGCAACGAGGAACTCGATCTGGTCAACAACCTGGCCTCCGCCGTCGCCTCTTCGATCGACGTGGATGAGCTCCTCCAGACGCAGCTCGAGCGCGTGATGGGCCTGTTCGAGGCGCGGGCTGGGGAGGTCTTTCTGCGAGAAGATCATGAGGGCGCGTTTCGTCTCGCCGTTCATCGAGGCATGCCGGCCGAGTCGTTCTGGGAGCTGGATCGGTTCCGCGCCGGCGAGGGTGTGATCGGGCGTGTGGGAAAGTCGGGCGACCCGATCTGGACAAGCCAGCTGGAGAGTGATCCGGGCTACCTCCGCCCGTCGGTGCTCGCCGCGGGCGTTGGGACGTTGGTAGCGGTTCCTCTCACCGCGCGCGGCAGCGTGGTGGGAGTGCTCAGCCTGGCGTTCGATGGCACCCGTCCGCGCAATGCCAACCAGCTTGGGCTGCTGGAGGCCGTGGGCGCCGGAGTGGGGATCGCCGTGGAGAACGCGCGTCTCCACCGCCAGGCGCGCCGTCTGGCCGTGCTGGAGGAACGCGAACGGATCGGGATGGATCTTCATGACGGGATCATCCAGTCGATCTACGCCGTCGGCCTGACGCTCGAGTATTCACGGCTGCCCACGGAAGATCCGCAGGACATCCTCCTCAAGGTCGAGGAGGCCATCGCCGGATTGAACGCCATTATCCGTGACATCCGGGCTTATATCCTCGACCTCCAGCCGGCACGCTTCCAGACGGCCAGCCTTTCGGAAGGCCTTGAGATGCTGGTGCGGGAGTTCAGGGCCAACACTCTGGTCGAGGTGGATCTCCGGATCGAGCCCGAGGCCTTGGGGCGGCTGGGGCGAGACGGGGCGGCGGCGCTCTTCCACATCGTGCAGGAGGCGCTGGCCAACGCCGGGAAGCACGCCAAAGCCTCGCGTGTCTGGGTGAGCGTGAAGCTGGACGACAGCCGGGTGGCGCTCCACGTCATCGACAACGGAGGCGGGTTCGACCTGCAGCGCGAGCATACCAAGCTCGGGCATGGCCTGGAAAATATGAGCGAGCGGGCACGCCAGGTGGGAGGGGATTTCGAGATCGCCTCCAGCCCTGGCGAGGGGACCACCATCACCGTCCGGCTGCCGGCCGAACCGGCGCTGGTCGCCTCACGGCCTGCAAGCGACGTCTTTCGGGCCGCCCCTCGCTGACCCGTCCGATATCTTGGGCCAGGCCATTCCGGGCTTGTGGGTGGGCGTCGTCCTTCGCCCGCATGACAGGTAACCCGAGACATAAGGAAAGAGATCACTGGAGGCTCGGAGAGCGGCAGCCTATAGTGAGCACAGAGCCGGGGAAGGATCTGTGAGCGGGGCGCGGATTTATATCGTCGACGAGCATCCCTCTGTGCGAATGGCATTGGTCGATCGCCTGCGTCGCGCGCCTGAACTTCAGGTGATCGGTCACACCGGAGACGCGCAGACCGTCCTGGCGGACGTGGAGGCCATGAGACCCGATGTCGTCCTGGTTGAGGTGAAGCGCACCGACGGCTTGGGGCTGGAGCTCATCCGCCAGGTGGCCTCGCTTCCCGACGGCCCACGGGCGGTGGTTCTCACCTCCTATGGTGCCACCTGGGAACACGAGGCCGCGGCGCGGGCCGGGGCCTCCGGCTACCTGCTCAAGGACATCGACTCAGAGGAATTGATCCGGCAGATTGTGGCCCTCGCACCAAGCTAAGGCCTCTGCGAGAGCGCTGAAACGTCCCTCCAGCGAGGGACGTTTTGATTCCTTGGGGGGCGCCGAAAGGTCGAGGAGATCAGTGGCGCAGGTATTGCGTCTTGAGGAAGTGGTCGAGCCAGATGAATACCAGAGAAGCGATCGAAAGGACAACCAGGGCTGCATTGGTGAGAGAGAAGCGCTCGAGGGTCGTCCCGAAGACGGCAATCGCTCCGAATGCAGCGGCGAAACCGATGAGGAGGGAAAGCGTCCAAACCAGAATCCGACGTGTGGTCATGCTCTTACGGTCTCCCAGGTGCGGTGTGGAGTGATTGTATCCGGATCGGGAAAGAGGGTCAAGCCTCGCAGAGCGGAGGCGCCGGATCCCCGGCCGGCGAGGATCTGCAATCTGGGGTGGCTTGTCGCCGGCGTGGCTTTGGCGTACCATATGGGCTCTGGGAGGGTGGGCCATGCCTATGACGGATAAGGATCGGCAAAGGCAACGCAAGCAGCGGCGGCGCTGGAAGGTGCGCGCCCTGAAGAAGCAGCTGGCCGCGACCGTGGATTCCAGAGCCCGGAAGCGGCTCATCACGAAAATCCAGAAGTTGAGCCCGTGGGTGGAAATCCCGGATCGGTAGCCCGGTTCTCCCGTGGGGCAAGATGAGCGCCGCCGGCAGGAATGCCGGCGGCGAGATTCAATGCCTGGTGAGTGACCGGGCGCCTCAGCCCGGGATGTTCGAATGAGTGAACGCTCCGACGGCCTCCCGCAGGTCACGCGCCGAGAAAGGTTTGGTGAGATAGGCATCGGCGCCGGCTCGGCGCGCCGCGTCGATGTCCTCCGGCATCCCCTTGGCGCTGACAACGATGGTCTTGATCTTCGACCAGTCGGAGCGCGATCTCACCTGACGGACAAAGCTCAGGCCGTCGACGCCCGGCATCATCACGTCGGTGAGGATCAGATCCGGCGTCACCTTCTCGAGCACCGAGAGGGCGGCGCCGACGCTCGGGGCAAAATACACCTCGAAGCCGGCGGCCTCCAGGATATCGTGCAAGGCTGCGCAGAAATCGGGCTCGTCATCGACGAGAAGAATCGAGGGCATCAATCCGCCACCAACTCGCGTAGACTCGAAGCCCATCGGGCCTCAGGTCCTGCTCGACCCAACGGGCACCTGACATTTTATGCCGGGAGGGAGAGCGGTTTCTACATGACCCAACTCCCACCGCGGTTGACAAAGCGGGGGGCGATGGTATGATGTAAAGCAAACTTGACATGGCGACCCAAGACACGCTCCAGAATCGGCTTCGAGACCACCGGCAGCGGCGCTATCTGACCCAGAAGATGCTGGCAGAGAGCGTCGGGGTGACCCGCCAGACGATCATCGCCGTCGAACAAGGGAGATTCGCACCGTCCGTTCGGCTTGCTTTGCAGCTGGCCAAGGCCCTGGAGACGCCGCTTGAAGAGCTCTTCTGGATCGAGGAGGGGCTTATTCGATGACGGACATGTCCTGGACCTATGCCAGCCGAGCCGCGCTATTCCTCTCCTGGATGCTCGGGGCCCCATGCTGGGAGCGCCTCTCGGCACCGCAATCGTTCTCGGCCTGTCCCTGTGGGCCCCTCACAGCGGCCGGCACGCCATACGCCCGGAGGGAGGCGTGACCGCCCTCCGGCGCGATGAGAGGCCCCAGGGGATTGCCGACCGGGTGGGGTGCACCGCCTTGGGCCTGGGGATGCTCTGCAAAATGGCGACGGTTCTGTACTCCGGATCCGGCAGAGGAGAGCCAGGTGCCCGCCGGCCGGCTGGCGATCCTGCACGCCCTGGGTACGCTCACCCACTTCGCGTCCGACTTCTAGCCCCGTCGCCGCGGCTGAGAGTTTCCACAGAGTGACTGCTCACGACCAATCCGACCCGACATCGCCTGTGCGCGTCGCGTTCTTCCTGAACCTCGGGTTCACGATCCTTGAGGTTGTTGGAGGGCTTTGGACGAACAGCCTGGCGATTCTCTCGGACGCTCTCCACGACCTCGGGGATTCGGTTGCCATCGGGGTCTCCTGGTATCTCGAACGGCTCTCGGCCAAGGGAAAGAATCGCCGGTTTTCCTACGGCTACCGGCGGCTCTCCTTGCTTGCCTCTCTAATCACGGCGACCGTCCTTCTCTCCGGAGCGTTGTTCGTACTCACAGAAGCCATCCCGCGCCTGATCCGCCCCCAGCATTCCAATGCCCAAGGGATGCTGCTCTTCTCCATCGTTGGCATCGTCGTCAACGGGGTGGCGGCGTTCCGCCTGCGGGGCGGGAAGACCATGAACGCCCGCATGATCGCCTGGCATCTCGTCGAAGACGTCCTGGGTTGGGTGGCCGTCCTGGTGGTGAGCTTGATGCTCCTGCTTCGCGATATCCACATCCTGGACCCGATCCTCTCCATCCTGATCACGGTCTACGTTCTCTACAACGTGGTTCGCAATCTGCGCGAGACGGTGGTCCTCTTCCTTCAGGCAGCGCCCGGCAGCCTCGATATCGATGCCATCGAGCAAAGGTTGCGGGCGATCCCGGAGGTGCGCTCGATGCACCATACACACATCTGGTCCCTCGATGGCCAGCACCACGTGCTGACGACTCATGTCGTCGTCGCTGAGGAGACGCCCAGGGACCGGATCCTCCGTGTAAAGAAGGCTTTCAGGGACATTGCCGAAGGCATCGGCCTCGAGCACACGACGCTGGAAGTGGAGTATGAGGACGAGGATTGCCTGATGAAGGACACCTAGGTTCCCCGCGTCGTCGCGCCGCAGGCTCTGCCCGAGCCTTCCCTTCCTTTCGCCACCACGTCTCATCCACACCCCAACTTCCCCTGCCCGCCTCACCCTCAGTCGCCAGGTCCCCTGCGGGAAAGAAGCCTCCATCGAGCCCGCGCCCCGCGCAGAGGCCTGGGTGGGGCGGCAGACGACGGAGCCCGACCCCGTGGAGCACCGTACCCGAAGCGATGTCGCCACCGCAGGCCTCCCATTGTGGAAATCCGAGCCGAAAGTCAAACCCAACAGCAAGGGGCCTCGCCCGATGATGGCAGGTGCGCACCGCCGCCCAGCACCTGCGGTCCTGGGCAGGTGTGCGCCCCCACGTCAAACCCGGTGGCGTCTGAGGCGTGAACCAGGACGAAGTGCTCCCCGCGGCGATCGTACGGGCGAAGCACACCCAGCAACCGCCACGGGCCCCAAGGTGGATCGGGCCGGCGCGGGCGGCACGACTTCTAGGCGATGCTGCGTGCTTCGCCCCTACCCTTCCCGAAAAATCCTCCCCAGCGCCGGACTTGTGACAAGCCGCCCATTTCTTTAGTCCCAAGTCGGGCCGTCCCCTCAGGGCCTGCGTCACGGAAATCAAGGAAGAGTGTCGCTATCGGCCCCAATCCCGCCTGTATATACTTGTATGCAAGCGGTGTTGCCCCGGGATGTGCCGGGGCCTTTCTTCGATGGTGGTTGAAGGCGATTTGTCGAGCCGGTGCCGTTGCCGATCGTCCTGATCGTCCTTGCTGTCGCCGGGCGACCGCCGGTCGGGCTCCATCGGGCGGGCCGGAGAGCAAGGCGTTGCAGGCAGGTGGCCATCGATGGGGCTCAATCCGCCGCTCGCCGGGGTGCGCGTGTTGGATCTCTCGGCGCTGCTCCCCGGCCCGTATTGCACCCGCATCCTCGCCGATTTCGGCGCGGACGTGATCAGGATCGAACGTCCCGGGGGCGGTGACTGGTCGAGATACGCGCCGCCCCTTCGTCGTGATCACGGGGTGCTCTTCGATGCATTGAACCACGGCAAGAGAAGCCTCACTCTCAACCTCAAGTCTGAAAAGGGGAAAGCCATCTTCCTGGCGCTGGTGACGGGCTCGGACGTTCTTCTGGAGACGTTTCGTCCGGGCGTGATGGACCGGCTTGGCCTGGGCTATCCCATCCTGGCTCGCGCCAACCCGAACCTCCTCTACTGTGCGCTCAGCGGATATGGCACGCAGGGCCCCTATCGCGATCGTGCCGGCCATGACCTGAACTATGTCGGCTTGGCCGGGCTGCTCGACCTGACGGGCCATGCCGGCTC
>DATEAV010000072.1:0-24575 GCA_035288185.1 Anaerolineales bacterium
TTGTAGATCGAGACGACCGGCTCGAGCCCGACGGCAGAGTTGTTATCGAAGACCCAGTCGTTCACCTTGCCCAGGTCGATGCGGCGGGTATGGCCGGCGGCGATCACCCGCGCCGCTTCGCGCAGATCGCGCGGGAGCCCCAGATTGACGACGAGATCGTTCGCCGTCCCGAGCGGTAGGACCCCCAGGGGCCCGAGGACGCCGTCGGGCGCGGCCCGATGGAGGCCGTTGACCACTTCCCCGGTGGCGCCGTCGCCGCCCGCCGAGATGATGGGTGAGAACCCCGCGCGGGCCGCCTGCTCGGCGAGCTCGATGCCGTGCTGCGGCCCTTCGGTGAGAGCCAGCTCAAACTCGATTCCAGCCTCCCGCAAAGCGGCCGTCGCCTCGTCTTTCCGCTTGAGCGCCGACCAGCGGCCGGAATACGGGTTCAGGATCACTTTGGCGGCCATCTTCCCCTCCTGTCAGAGGCGCGTAGGCCCCGCGGCACGGAATTGCCCATTCAGATCTCGCTCAACACCATCGCCGCAACGGACAGGTAGATCAACAACCCGGTGGCGTCCACCAGCGTCGTGATCAGGGGGGCCGACATCACCGTCGGATCGATCCCGAGGGCATGGGCGAGGATCGGCACCAGGCAACCCACCGTGTTGGCCCAGACGCAAATCGCCAAGATCGTAACGGAGACAACCGTGGCCATCTCCGTGGGCAGTCCCCAAAGCAGGACTCGCCCAAAGGCCACCGCCCCCAGAAGCGTCCCGAGGATGGCCGCCGTACGCAGCTCCCGGAATAGGACCCGCAGGGCATCGTGATGATGCACTTCCTTGAGAGCCAGGGCGCGGATCACGGTCGTCACCGTTTGCGAACCGGCGTTGCCACCGGTGCCGATGAGCAGAGGGATGAAGAAAGAGAGCGAGACCACGGCCTGCAGCTCGCCACTGAAGTGCCGCAGCACCGTGCCGGTGAGGGTCTCGGCGACGAACAGCCCGAGCAGCCAGAAGAAGCGCGCCCGCACGACCTCCCCCAGCCGCTGCGACCAGTAGGGCTTGTCGACGAGCGGCCCGGATTCCACCGCGCCCAGATGCAGGACGTCTTCCGTGGCCTCTTCCTCAAGGACCTCGATCACGTCATCGTGGGTGATCACGCCGACGAGGCGTCGCTGCTCGTTGACGACCGGCAGGGCGGTGAGGTCGTAGCGAATCATCAAGCGGGCGGCCTCCTCCTGATCGGCGCCGACCGGCACGCTGATGACATCCCGCTCCATGATGCTCTCGATCGTCGCCTGCGGATCCGCCAGAAGCAGCTCGCGCAGGCCGACGACGCCGATCAAGGCGCCGTCGCGGTTGACGACATAGAGAGTGTTGGGTGTCTCCTCCTCCGAGCCCACCTCACGCAAGAACCCAAGAGCCTGGGCGACGGTGGTGAAGCGGCGCACCTGGATGAAGGCCGTGGTCATCAGGCCGCCGGCCGTCTCATCCGGGTGGCCGAGGAGAGGGACGACCTCCTCTGCATCCTCCATATCTGCCAGAGCCTGGGCGCGCCGCTCCGGCGAAAGGTCGCCGAGGACGTCGGCCGCCTCGTCGGGCTCCATCTCGTCGAGGACATCGGCCAGGACCTGGTTGGACAGGCTTCCCGCCACCTCGGCCGCCTCCTCGTCTTGGAGGTCTTCGAGCAGATCGGCGGTGGCGGGGATGTCGAGGCGGGGCAGAAGGGCGGCCTGAGAATCGTCGTCGAGGTCGGAGAAAGCCTCGGCTCGATCGGGCGGCCGCAGGCGGAGCAAGGCGGCCAGGGCGTCGTCGATCCGGGAGGTCTCGAGGGCCTCGCGGATGGATTGCAGCGTGGCCTCGATCTCGTCCTGCTCCATGGCCGCTACAGATCTCCGAGGCGATCGACCTTCACGCCCTCGTTTTCGAGCCAGGCGATGGCGCTTTCGATCTCTTCCGGTGCGCCCTCCACCGTGGCCTCCAACCACCCTTCCTCCAGGGTGATCTGGGCCTGGCGGACGTTCAATTCCAGGTCGAAGCTGCGGATGAGGTCTTGCAGGATCGGGCGGCCGGCGAGAATGGGCGGGTAGTTGAGGCGCAGGTTGCGCGTGACCATTCTTTCCTCCAGCTAGCAGCGGTCGCAGAGGCGACGTCAGCCCGCCCGACGGAATTCTAGCATCCGCCCTGGGGCGTGTCAAAACACCGCCTTCTTCTGTCTTTTCGACACCGACAGCGTCCTCCCGCACCCGCGAAACCCCCTTCCCCCGCCCGCCGCTTGGCTGGCCGGCTCACAGACTACCCTCCTCCCCCACGCGCGAAGGCGCCCTTCCCTTTGCGGCCTCCTCGCTGGAGCGGTCGGAAAGAGGCGAGCGAGGGAAAGAATGAGCCCCCGAGGCGGGGCCATCGGGGGCTCAGGGAAGCCCGGTGTGGCGCCGCTCAGCGACGGCGGCGGCCCATGCCCCCCACGAGAAGTACATAGTAGAGCAGCTGGAGAATGGCGGCTGCCAGCGCGGCGACGTAGGTGAACGCGGCGGCGTTCAACATGGCGCTCACCCCGCGCCGCTCCTCCTCGCCGGAGGCAAGCCCGGTCTCGGCTACCAGGGCGCGTGCCCGCGTGGAGGCGTTGAGCTCAACGGGGAGGGTGGCCAGAGCGAAGACCGCGCCCGCGGCGAACGCCAGCACGCCAAGCCAGGCGATATCGACGCTGCGAAGGATGAGGCCGACGAAGATCAAGATCCAACCGAGCCACGATCCCAGATTCGCCACCGGGACAAGGGCGGAACGAAGACGGAGAGGGAAATAGCCGGCCCGATGCTGCATGGCGTGACCGATCTCGTGGGCGGTGATGGCCAGCGAAGCGACCGATGGGCTTTGGGCAACGCCGGCCGAGAGGCGCAAGACTCGGCGCCGAGGGTCGTAGTGATCGGTCAGATTGCCTGCGGTCCCTTCCACGCTAACATCGTGCAGGCCGCTGTAGGTCAGGAGACGGCGCGCTGCATCCACACCGCTCAAACCGGAGGCATTCCGCACCCGGCCCCACTTGCGGTACGTGGAGCTCACCCATAGTTGCGCCAGCATCACCATCAACAAGCCCGGAAGCATGAAGATCCAATAGGTGGGATCAAAGAAGCCGGTCATGGTCCAAACCTCCTGCGAAGGAACTCATCATTCCGCCGCTTCCGCCAGAAGCACTTCGACGGCCCTGTCGAGCTGCGGATCGCGATCTGCCTGCGCATCCTCTTCCGTGAGGGCTACAACGACGTCCGGGGTCAGGCCCACCTCTTCAATTTGCCTGCCGCTCGGGGTGAGCCAGCGGGCAACGGTCACACGAATGGCGCCGGACTCGGACAGGAGTGGGATCCACTCCTGCACCGATCCCTTCCCGAAGGACGTCTCGCCCACCAAAAGGCCCCGGCCCCGATCCTGGATCGCGCCGGCGACGATTTCCGACGCCGAGGCAGATCCGCCATCGATCAGGACCAGCAAGGGGATTTCGGTGGCCAGCCCTCCCTGCCGGGCCTCGAAGATCTCCTCCCGGCCGTCGCTGTATCGCTCGATCATGATCACGCCGTCCCCGATGAACTCCGAGGTGACGTCGAGGGCGCTCGCTAGGTAGCCGCCGCCGTTGCCACGAAGATCGAGGATCAGGCCCACGGGATCCTCTGCCAGCAGCTCTTCCAACGCCTGCCGGAAATCGAGCACGGTGTTGGTGCCGAATGTGAAGAGGCGGATGTAGGCGATATTGCCGTCAAGCATCTCGCTCTGCACGTTCGGCAGATCAATGTGAGCCCGCTCCACCTCCACCTCGATCGGCCCGGCCTGACCCTCCCGCACGATCGTGAGGACGACGGTCGTTCCAGCCGGCCCCAGGACGCGCTGGATCACCAGGCTGGGATCGATCCCGGTCATGTCGTCGCCGTCGATAGCGACGACCATATCCCCGGGGCGCAATCCCGCCCGCTCCGCAGGGGAATCGGGCATCGGGGCAATAATCGTAAGATACTCGGCCTCCGAGTCCACCCAGGCGCCGATGCCGTCGTAGGATCCAACCAGGGGCATGTTGGCCTGCTCGTATTCGGACGGATCCATGTAGGAGGAGTTGGGATCGCCCAGGGCGCCGATCATTCCTCGGATCGCCCCTTGCATGAGTTGGGTGTCGTCCACCGGCTGGTCGACGAACTTATCATGAACAAGGTCCCAGGCGTGCCAGAACGGCGTGAAAAGCTCCCCGAGCGGAGAATCCGGCCCCGGGGCGGTGGGAGACGGCGCTTCGAGAGTGGAGGCGTCGGGGCCGGAGGGGATGAGGCCGATCCCCGTCAGGCCCTCGAACCAGGGGAGAGCCGTCCCAGCGGCTACTCCTGCGGCGAAGAGCCCGCCGGCGAGCAAGACACCAATGAACGCTCCGATCAAACCGCGAACAGCTCTGGGCCCCATGCGCATACTCCCGTGCGCGAATCCGCGCTCAAACGAAAATTACGATACCACAGTTGCATAAGAATTCGATGAGCGAAGAGGCGATGGCCGCAGCCTGGTTCCTTGCTGGCGAGGTCGAAGGGCGGTCTCCGCTCAGGGCTCCCGGGCCGTCTGACACCTTCGCATCGCCCACGGACCGAAGTTGAAAGGCGTGGCAGGCAAACCGGCAGGGAATGGGGCTAGAGTACCCCGTGGCGCTGGCTCCACTCGGAGAGCAGCGCCTCTTCGGACTCGGTCCCGGCCGCGTCGGAATAGCGGAGGGTGGCTATGCCGTCGAGCGGATAGAGGGGGTGGCATGAGGTGGGCCAGGCTCCGCTCGGCGCTTCCACAACGGCCTGGACGGACGGCCCGAGGATATCGGCCTGGGCCAGGCGTGGCACGATCCGTTCCGCTGTGACGATCACATGCTCGGCGACCAGAGCCAGTTCCGAATCGACTCCCCGGTTGCCGCCGATGGCGGCGTTGCCGTCGGCGTCGGCCTCGAGGGCATGGATCACGGCGAAATCACAGTCAATGGCCGGAAAGGCCGTCAGCTCCTCGCCGGAATAAGGATCGACGACCGTGCGTACGTCCGGGCGGAGGCGAGGCAATTCGGTGCCTTGCCAGGCGTGTGAGGGCATGAACCCGACGCCGGCGAGGCGGGCGCGGATCCCGAAGGCCAGGCTGGCCTCCGTCTCCTCCATGATCTCGATCCGGCCGGTGCTGGCGGCCGCAGTGAAGTGAGGCGCCAGGCCGAAGACTTCCAGCCCGACGTAGCAGGAGCGCAGGCGGCGGACAAGGCCTGCTCCGATGAGGAGGTCGCTCTCGAGGCCGGCGGTGAAGGCCAGCAGGGTGAGATTGCGCGGTGCCTGCTCGCGCAGGTAGCGCTGGCGGAGCGCGAGGGCGAAGGCCATGGGGCGCCGGTAGAGGGTGACGCCGCCCAACGCAAGAACGCAGCCGTCCTCGGGGAGGAGGCTGGCGGCTGCGGCCAAGGTGAGGAGCTTTCCTTCGCTCAACGCGGAACGCCTTGTGGGCCGGGATCCGCCTCCAAGAGCGAGGGGATGGCTTGGAGCAGATCCGCCGCCCGCGCCACGCAGAAATCGACGGCCTCGCAGCCGTCGCTGCGCCCCACCAACACCGTGGTCATGCCCAACGCGCCGGCGGTGGCGAGATTACGCACGGCATCGTCCACCGTGACGCAGGCCGCAGCCTGCGTCTCTCCGGAAAGGGCCATCGCCTTCTGGAAGGATTCGGGCTGGGGCTTGTTGACCATCTCCAACGCCAGGATATCCACCACCTGGTCGATGCTCCCCTCCAACCCGAGGGCATGGAGCACTCGCTCGGCATGGTCGTGACTGGCGTTCGTAAACACAACTCTCCTCTGCGGAAGGGAAAGAAGCGTCCGCCGGAGGTCGGGGTCGGGTTGGAGCATCTGCTCGATGGCCACCTGGTGCACGTAGTCAAGATAGTCATCCGGGTCCACATGGTGATGGAGCATGAGTCCATTGAGGGTGGTGCCGTAGGCGCGGAAGTATTGGTCGCGCAGCGCGGCGACGCGCCCGGTCGGGATACCCACCTTCTCCTGCATATAGAGGTTGATGCGTTCCCCGATGGCTTCCCATACCCCGCTGGTGTTGGGATAGAGGGTGTCGTCGAGGTCGAAGAAGACGGTGCGGAATCGGCTCATGCCTCATCGTCCTTCGACCAGACGCGGATCTGAGGCCCGGCCGGCGGCCCGAGGCGGCGCCCGACGAGCGCCCACCACGCGGCAAGCCCGAGCGCCGCCAGCGCCACGGCGGCGGCGAGCTCCCACCAGGCGCGACGATAAGCGGCCCACCGGCAGATCAGGATGCCCAGAGGGATGGGGACGAGCAAGGCGATTCGGCGTCGCACCCGAGGTTCGACGCGCAGGAGCAAGAGCCCCAGGACGATCAGGATCACCGCGAGCACGATGGCCGCTTGCCAGTCCACGTGCGGCAGTATAGATGGCGGTGTGAAGGGTGTCAACGGGCGGTCGGGGGCTATAATGTTTGCCGCGGAAGGAGGCGCCTGTGCCGATACGCGTGCTGCCGGAAGAGGTCGCCTCGGCGATCGCAGCCGGTGAGGTGATCGAGCGGCCCGCCTCGGTCGTCAAAGAGCTATTGGAAAACTCGCTCGACGCGGGAGCCTCACAGATCCACATCCGGCTCGAGGCAGGGGGAAGATCCTTCATCGAGGTTGCCGACGATGGGCGCGGGATCCCCGCCGACGAGCTTCCGCTCGCTGTCGCCCGTTACGCCACATCGAAGCTCGAGACGGCAAACGATCTCTTTGCGATCCACAGCCTGGGCTTCCGTGGCGAGGCGCTGGCCTCCATTGGCGCGGTCGGGCGGATGGAGATCCACACGCATGCCCAAGGAGAGCAGGCCGGAGCCAGGGTGTCGGTGGAAGGGGGGAAGGTCGCGGCGGTGCGGGCGGTGGGGGCCCCGCCGGGAACGCTCGTCCGCGTCCGGGATCTCTTTTTCAATCTGCCGGCCCGTCTGAAGTTCCTGAAATCGGAGATCACCGAACGTCGCCGCATCGAGGCGTTGGTGGGTCGCTATGCTCTTGCCTACCCCAACGTGCGCTTCCGGTTGGAGGAAGACGGGCGCGTCGTGCTCCAATCCTCGGGCAGCGGCGAGAGCCGTGAGGCCCTGGCGGCGGTTTTCGGGCTCGAGGTAGCCCGCGAGATGATCGCCCTGCCTCCCACGGAAGCCTCCGGCATCCATGTGCGCGGGTTCCTCAGCCCGCCCTCCGTGCAGCGCTCGAATCGGCGGGAGATGACCTTCTTCGTGAATGGGCGTTGGGTGCAGGATGCCAGCCTTTCGGCCGCCGTCGTGCAGGCCTACCAGGGACTGCTGATGGTGGGCCGGTTCCCCGTCGCCGTAATCCTGATCGAGGTGCCCCCCGAGTCTGTCGACGTCAATGTTCACCCGGCCAAGGCCGAGGTGCGATTCCGAGAACCGGATAGGATCTTCTCGCTGCTGCAGCGCGTCGCTCGGGCGACTCTTCTGGGGCAAGCGCCGGCCGCAGAGCAGGAGGCCGGGTGGGGGTGGGGAGGTTGGGAGCCCGGGGCCTCGGGGCGCTCGATCAGCCCCGATTGGGAGGCGGGACACTTCCCCGCCGAGACAGGCCCCGAGCCGACCGTCGCCCTTCAAGCACCGTGGCCATCGGGGGCCTTGCCGCTGCTGAGGGCGGTGGGTCAGGTGGGGGCGGCCTATCTGGTGGCCGAAGGGCCCGACGGGCTCTACTTGGTCGATCAGCACGCCGCCCACGAGCGGATCCTCTTCGAGAGATTGCTGGCCGAGCGCGAGAGGGGCCGGCCGGAGTCGCAATCCCTGCTCGAGGCCGCCACAGTTCACCTCCCGCCCTGGCAGGCGGGGATCCTCGAGGAGAACTTGTCATCGCTGGACGGACTGGGGTTTGAAATCGAGCCTTTTGGCGGCGGTGCCTTCCGATTGCGGGCGATGCCCGCCTTGCTTAAGAGCCTGTCGCCCGAGGCGGCGCTCAACGCCGTCGTGGAAGACTTTGAAGAGGATGAGGCTCCTCTCGAGGGCGAGGTCGTTCGCCGGATCGCCGGCCGCGTGTGCAAACGGGCGGCGGTGAAATCCGGGCAGGTGCTCTCGCTGGCGGAGCAGGAGCGACTGCTTCGCGACCTGGAGGCTTGCCAGTCACCCCGGGCCTGCCCCCATGGCCGCCCGACGATGATCCATCTCTCGGTGGAGACTCTGGAGCGTCAGTTCGGCCGAAGAGGATGATCAGCGGGCGGGCCGGGTCTCGATCGGGGGGGCAGCCAGAGGCAGCCGGACCGTGAACGTAGTTCCGTGCCCGACTTCGCTCGCCACCTCGATCTGCCCGCGATGGCTCTCGGCGATGCGCTTGGCGATGGCAAGGCCGAGGCCCGTCCCAGCGACCCGTGCTTCTTGATCGGGCACCCGGAAGAAACGCTCGAAGACGTGCGGGAGAGAATCGTGGGGAATCCCGCGCCCGGTGTCCCCGACCTCCAGGACGGCCTGATCGGCCTGGCGGTGCAAGCGGATCTCCACCCGCCCCCCGCGCTGGTTGTACTTGATCGCGTTGGTCAGTAGATTGAGCAGGAGCTGCTTGAGTCGATTCCGGTCGCCCTGAAGCGGGGGCAGGCCGCGGTCGATGTCGGTCGCCAGGGTGAGCTGCTCCGCCTCCAGCACAGGCCGCACGACCTCCAGCGTCTCGAAGACGAGCCCGGAGAGCTCCACCAGTTCCCGCGTGAGGCGGGTGCGGCCCGATTCCAGCCGGGCTAGCTCGAGGAAGTCGGTCGTCATCCCGTTCAAGCGCTGGGCCTCGTCATGCACGCTCTTGGCGAGCTTAAGGCGTTGGTCGTCGGGCAAGCCAGGGCGCTGCAGCAAGTAGGCGGCGGCGGTCAGGGCGGTGAGAGGGCTGCGCAGCTCGTGGACCATCTCGGCCACCACGTCGCTCTGCTGAAAGAGGCGCGTGTTCTCGATCGCCACCGAGGCCTGTGCGGCAAGCGCCTCCAACAAGCGTAGATCCTCGTCGTCGAAAGCGCCCTCGCGCTTGTTGACCGCCTCGATCACCCCGAGCGTCTTATCTTTGGTGTACATCGGGACGCCCAGCACCGAGCGCGTCTGAAAGCTGGTGAGGATATCCACTTCGCGGAAGAAGCGTGGGTCGCTGAGGGCATCCTGAACCAGGAGGGGCTCGCGCCGGGTGAACACCCAGCCTGCGATGCTGTTCTCAGCCGGGACGGCCTGGTGACCCAGCCCGCCGGGGTTGAGATTGCTGGCGGCCTCGAAATAGAGCTGATGAGCCTTCGGGTCGTAGAGCAGAAGCGAAGTGGCTTCGCTGTCGGTGAGCTCCTGCGCCGCATCGACCGTGCGCTGAAGCAGGATTTCGAGATCGAAGGTCGAAGCCAGCCCGGTCACCACCTCCAACAGCCGGGCATAACGATGGAAGAGCCGCGGGTAGTTGCGGATCGCGGATGTGTCGCTGGGTTGGTCACTGGGCTTGTGGCGGTTCACGCAGGGCCTCGTCAATCAGGCATGGGAGAACTTCGGCGACATCGTCCCGGAAAATGAAGTCGGCCCTTTCGTCCAGGTAGGTGGGCTCGCGGTTGATAATGATCAGCCGGGCTCCGGCGTTCAGCGCCTGCACGGGGAACAGGGCCGCCGGGGTCACCTCAAGCGAAGAGCCGACGACCAACACGAGATCGGCCTCCCGGAAGAGCGATTGGGCCTGATGCACGGCCTGAAAGGGGAGCTCCTCGCCGAAGAGGACCGCGTTCGGCTTGAGCGCCCCGTTGCAGGCGGCGCAATGGGGCACCTGCCCGGTCTCGACAAACGACTGCAGCAGGCCCGCCGTGGGTACGACCGTGCGGCAGCGGACGCACGTCGCCTCCCGCAAGTGGCCGTGGATTTCGACAACGCAATGCGAGCCTGCCCGCAAGTGCAAGTCGTCGATGTTCTGCGTGACCACGCCGAGGAGATGGCCGGCGCGCTCCAGCCGCGCCAGGGCGAGGTGCGCCGGGTTGGGCTCGGCCCTCAGCACCCGCACCGCCAGCGGACGCACCCACTCGTAGAACTGATCGGGGTGGTGACGGAAGGCCAGCAGAGAGGCCACCTCCATCGGATCGCACGTCTCCCAGAGCCCGCTGCCCGGGGAACGGAAGTCGGGGACGCCGGAAGGGGTGGAGATCCCGGCGCCGGTGAGCGCCACCGCGCCTCGGCTGGCCCGCAGAAGGCGTGCCGCACTCGCCAGATCCGGTGCGGGCAGGGCCATTTCCACTGCGAGCCTAACTCACGACGGGTTGGAGAAAACCACTGGCGATGTTGGCGGCGAGCTTCTGGAGCTGGTCGGCCATCAGGCTCTCGGGCTGCATCATGACGATCGGCATGCCGCCCTGGGAGGCCTGATGGGCCTGCTCCGGGGCCGGGGAGATGATCCCGGCCAGCGGGAGAGCGAGGTCGGATTCCACCTGGCGCCAAGGGATCTGCAAGCTGGTCCGCTCCTTCAGCACCAGGAGGAGGGACATCTTGGTCTTGTTGATGCCGCTGCCGTGGAGGTCATCGATCAGGGCCCGGGCGATCGAGGGAGTGGGGAAGACCGGCTCGACGACGAGCAACACCCGATCTGTGAGCTGGAGGATCGGCTTGACATGGGGCCGGATGCCGCTGCCGAGATCGATCAGGAGCGTCGTGCACATGACCGTGAGATTGCGAACGATCGCTTCCATCTGAGGGACGGCCTGCTCCATCTCGGTGTCGCGGGGCCGATACGAGGAGAGAAGGAGGCGCACGCCCGATTTGTGGGTGACCAGCTCGCCGTCTACAGAGCGAAGATGGATATCTTTCAGTGAGCGGGCGAGCAGGTGCCCGAGGCCGAGAGGGCTGGGGATTCCCAGATCAAGGGCGATCGTCCCGCGGCCGGGATTGAGCTCGGCGAGGATCACTTCCTGACCGCGAGACTGAAGGCCGATCGCCACGTTGAGGGCCATGGTCGTTGTTCCCAGGCCTCCCTTGGCCCCCAGAAAGGCGATCGTCGTCGCCTTCTCGCTGGGCGCCGTGCGCGCTTGCGCAGAGCGCGCCAGCACAGCCTTGACGTGGGCCGTCAGTTCCGCCGGGTGGGTGGGCTTGGTGAGGTAGTCGTCGGCGCCCACCTCGAAGCCGGTCACTTTGTCGTCCACCATCGACTTGGCAGTGAACATAATGATGGGGATGTGGGCGACGCTGGGGTCGGCACGCAGGCGGCGGGTGACTTCATACCCGTCGATGTCGGGCATCATGATGTCGAGCAAGATCAGGTCGGGTTTCTCGGTGGCGGCCTTCGAGAGACCCAACTCTCCGCTCGTGGCCACGGTGATCTCATAGCCCTGGCGCTCCAGCATCAACCCCACGAGCTTCAGAGTATCGAGGTCATCGTCGACTACGAGTATCTTCTCGGCCATCCCCGAACGCCCTTAGGCGGTCTCCCAGCCTTGGCAGTCTAGCACAAAGGGCAGGGCCGGGCAAGAAGCCCTTGGTCTCAGAGCCGGCGGAGATGAGGCCGCTTGCACTATAATCGTCGGCACCGGAATTGCACCGAGGCGGTCATGGCCTTCGAGCTGTGGGGTTTCCAGGGCGCATTTGATCTCAGTCTGCCCCCGCGGCTTTCCGGCCTCCTGGCGCTCGCCCTCGCGTTGCTCGGGCTCATCGTGTTCTTGGGCCGAGGCCGCCGGGCCGACGCGGGGCCGCGTCGCCGGCGAGGCGGTCTATCATGGCTCCTCCTGGCCGCCTTGCTCGCCGCCGCTCCGCTTGCCTCCCAAGTCTTCCTGCTCCACCTTCCCTCCGCCGCCTCGGGGGCCGTTCCGGGGACGCCCGCCGGGCCTCCCGGCGCCCGCCTCGCCGTTCTGGCGGCAGCTCCCTGGCTCCTCGCCGGGGGGATGCTCGGCATCTGGCAGGCCGCCCTCGTCGGGCTGGCCGGAGGCATGGCGGCCGCGGGGTGGGGGAACCACAGTCTGCTTACTCCGATCTTTACGGCCTCGGTGGCAAGCGGCGTGGCGTGGCTGTTGCGTTCCAATTACGCTGATCGCATTGGCCAGGGGCTGCGCTCCCCGCTTGTGGCCGCGCTCTTCGGGGGCCTGGCCATCGGCCTCTTTCGCATCGCCGAGCTGCATGCCTTTAGCGGCGGAACCTTCTACGATTCACTGCAATTCGCCCTCGCCAACTCCGGCGCCGTGATCGCGGCCGGCCTCCTCGAGGCGGCCGTGGCCGGCCTTGCCGGCATCGTTCTGAGCAAGCGGTTCCCCAGTCTGTGGTATCGGCCTGCCTCGCTGGCTCCCGCCCCCCACCAGCGGTCGCTTTCCGCCCGGCTGCTCCTTACGTTTGCGAGCCTTGGGATTGTCAGCGCCCTAGCACTGGCCGGGCTCGTGTGGGCTCTGGCCCATGCCGCCGCTGAAGAGGCGATCCACGCCCAGATGGTCCGCGCCGCCACCCAGGCCGGTGAGGGACTTCCCTTTTTCACTCAGACCGGGCGATCCATTCTCGGCGAGCTAGCCTCTCGCCTCGGCCCGGGCCTCCAGTCGCAGGCCCTCACCGAATCCGATCTCACCCCGACCCTTCGGACTATCGCGTTCTTTCGTCGGATCGCCGTCTTTGACCTGAGCAGGGGGCTGGTGGCCTCGACCCCCGGCGGGGCGGACTCGACCTCGGGTTGGCCGCTGGCGCTCGAGGCCGGAGCCGAGCTGGCGCTCAGCGGGGCGCCCACCGAGGTCACGCTCGCCCCGGGCGAGACGGCAGAGCCGACGCAGATCGTCTTCCTCTGGCCGGTCGTTTCCGAGAGTGATCGATCGCCGATCGGCTTTGTTGCCGGGTGGACCGATCTGAGTTCCAATCCGATCCTCTCCCCGGTGCTGCGGCAGCTCACGGCCTTTAGCCCGGGACAAGGGCTCATCGTCGACGAGGCCGGGGCCATCCTGGCACACTCCGATGCGTCCCTGATCGGGGAGAGCTTCTCTCTTTTCGAGGCAGAGGCTTCGGCGATCTACACCGATCGGGCGCCCGATGGGACCCTGCGGCTCGTGTTCCCCTACACGATCCCCGGCTCGCCGTGGCGGGTCGTGGTGACCACACCGCAGCGAGTGGTTGAGACGGAGACCATGCGCATCGCCGCGCCGCTGGTGGCGGTGGTGGTGGCGATCGGGGCTTTGGGGATCGGCGTGGTGATGGTGACCAGCCGTCGCCTCACCCATCCGCTGCGCCAGATCGCGGCGGCGGCCGAGGCGATGGCCCGTGGCAGCCTCACGCAACCGCTGGCGCTGCCCGGCGAGGATGAGATCGGCCGCCTGGCCGGCTCCTTGGAGCGGCTGCGGCGCAGCCTGCGCGGGCGCCTGAACGAAATGGATTTGCTTCTCTCGGCCAGCCAGAAGCTGGCCTCGAGCTTCGATCTGCGGGCAGCGCTGCCTCCGATTCTCTCCGGGGTGCGCGATGTGGTGGGCGCGGAGATCGTTCGCGTGGTCGTCGCGGCGGAGGAGCCGCCCGGCCTGGCGAGGTCGGAGTCCTACGCGCCGCGTGGGGCCGAGGCAAACGGCGGGCCGCTGGATGGTCAGGTCGCCGATCTTGCCCGGAGGCGCGGGCGCTTCATTCTCGAAAACCCCTCCCGAGCACGCGCCGTCCTCGATCTAGGCGCCCTCGACTCTCCGCTCGAATCGATGATGGCCCTGCCGTTGATGAGCGAAGAGAGCTTCGTCGGCGTGCTATGGCTCGGACATCGGAAGGCCCACAGCTACACTCCGGACGAGGTCAATCTCCTGACCATCCTCGCCGGCCAGCTCGGTGTTTCGGTCGCCAATGCTCGCCTCTTTCACGAGGCCGAGGAGGAACGGCTACGCCTTTCGGCGATCCTGGCCGCCACGCCCGACGCCGTCCTGGTGACCGACCGGGCCGGGCGGATCCTGCTGGCCAACCCTGCCGCAGAGATCGTCCTCAAGGGCCGGGCGGAGGAAGCCACTGGCCAGGCGGCCGAAGCCTGGGTGCGCGAGCCCGAGGTGTTGCGTCTTCTCTCGGCCCCGGCGGGGGAACGGCGAACGGCGGAGGTCTCGCTGGCGGGCGATCGCGTGCTTTTCGCAACCATCGCCGACATCGAGCCGGAGGGCGCTGGCACTTCCGGCCGGGTGTGCATTCTCGGAGATATCACCCACTTCAAGAAGCTGGACGCGCTCAAGAGCGAGTTTGTCTCGACCGTCAGCCACGACCTGCGCGCCCCCCTGACCCTCCTGCGGGGCTATGCCACGATGCTCCCGATGGTGGGCAGCCTGACGGAGAAGCAACGCGAGTTTGTCACCAAGATCCTGGGCAGCGTTGACTCCATGTCGCAACTGGTGGACAACTTGCTCGATCTGGGCCGGATCGAGGCCGGCGTCGGGCTCAGCCTCGAGCAGGTGCGCGTGGAAACAGTTCTGCGCGATGTCGTCGGATCTCACCGCCCCCAGGCCATGGGGAAGCAAATCGTCCTCGAGGTCGAAGTGGCGGAGGGGATGGAGCCGGTGGAAGCCGATCCAACGCTGCTGCGCCAGGCCGTGTCGAATCTCGTGGACAACGCCGTGAAATACACACCGCCGGGCGGCCGGGTGAACGTGCGGGCCAGCCAGGCGCGGGGCCGGCAGCTGATCAGCATCCACGACAGCGGGGCCGGGATCGCCCCGGCAGATCAGGCGAGGCTCTTCGAGAAGTTCGCCCGCTTGCGGCGCAAAGACGGCGCCGGCGAGCAGGGGCCCGGGCTGGGGTTGGCCATCGTGAAATCGATCGTGGACCAGCATGGCGGGCGGGTGACCGTGGATAGCCGCCTGGGAGTGGGGAGCACCTTCACCGTGGATCTTCCCTTGCGCTACGGGGGGGGAGAGGCCGAAGAGGGGAGCCCGAGGCTCTAGGGCTGGACCTTACCCTTGACAGACCTCCTTCCAGCCGTATAATTAGGTGTACTAAGCAGACCGGGTGCTCACGAGCGCTTGAGGGATGATTGCCCCTCATGCGCTTGTTTTGCTTGGCCCTGCCAGAAGCACGTTTGTTCTAGGGGCCAGTGCCCGCCGCGGGTTTCTCGAGTCCTTCGTGGAGGCGCATAGGTGGAAGGCAAGGGCTTCAACGCGTTGCGGATCAGCCTTGCTTCGCCCGAGACCATTTTGAGTTGGTCCTACGGCGAAGTCCTCAAACCGGAGACGATCAACTACCGCCGTCTGCGCCCGGAGAAGGACGGCCTCTTTTGCGAAGCGATCTTCGGCCCCACCAAAGATTGGCAATGCTATTGCGGCAAGTATAAGAACATCCGCTTCAAGGGAATCACGTGCGAGAAGTGCGGGGTCGAGGTGACGCGCTCCTCGGTCCGGCGCGAGCGCATGGGGCATATCACCCTGGCCGCGCCCGTGGCCCACGTCTGGTATACGCGCCGTGTGCCCTCCTACCTCGGCCTGCTGCTCGACGTCTCGCGCCGCAACCTCGATCGCGTTCTCTACTTCGCCCAATACGTCGTCACCAGCGTCGACGAGGATGCCCGCCGCAAGGCCCTCAAGCGCATTGAAGACGAAGTGGCTCGGCTTGAGAAGGAGCAGACCGATTCCCTCAATTCGCGGATCGCCACCATCAAGGCCAACCGCAAGAAGCGGCTCGAGGATCTGGAAGAGCGCCGGCGCAAGCTGAAGGAATCGTTCGATGAGGAGATCGCCTCCCAGATCGAGCCGGTGATCCAGGAAGGCCAGCGGGTGGAGCGCTCGCTTTCGGAGAGGCTCGCCAAGGAGCTCCGGGCGCCCGTGCAATTCAAGGCCACCGAGACCCTTATCGCCGACAAGGGCGAGATCGTCTCCAACGAGCATCTCACTCGCGTCCAGAAGGCCGTCAAGGAGCGCCTCGATGAGATCGAGGCTTCGCTCAAGGAAAAGCGCGACCGGGAGATCGAGCGCATCAAGATGCAGACGGAGAAGACCAAGGCCGAGGCCGATCTGGCCATCTCCGATCTGCGCAATTCGGCCGATGATCTCTCCTCCACCGCCCGTGAGCAGCTCCTGGCCGACCGCGAGGAGCTCCAGACCATCCGCCCGCTGATGTTTCTGGGCGAGACCCGCTATCGCGAGCTGAAGACCAAGTGGGGCCAAGTCTTCCGCGCCGACATGGGCGCCGAGGCCTTCTACGAGATCCTCAAACAGACGGATCTCGAGCAGCTGGCCAAGGAATGCTGGGAGGAGGTCCGCACCACGCGCTCCAAGCAGCGTAAGAAGAAAGCCACCAAGCGGCTCAAGGTGGCCGAGGCGCTGCGCCGCTCCGGCAACCGGCCGGAATGGATGATCCTGACGGTCTTGCCGGTGATCCCGCCCGACCTGCGCCCGATGGTGCAGCTGGACGGCGGCCGCTTCGCCACGTCGGACCTGAACGATCTCTACCGCCGAGTGATCAACCGCAACAACCGCCTCAAGCGGCTCGTGGAGCTCGGCGCGCCCGACGTGATCATCCGCAACGAGAAGCGCATGCTGCAGGAAGCAGTCGATTCGCTGATCGACAACTCCCAGCGCGGCAAGGCGCTCTCCCGCAGGGGCCGGCGCGAGCTCAAGTCGCTCAGCGACATGCTCAAGGGCAAGAAGGGCCGCTTCCGCCGCAATCTCCTGGGCAAGCGCGTCGATTACTCCGGGCGCTCGGTGATCGTCATCGGCCCTCAGCTCAAGCTCTTCCAATGCGGGCTGCCGAAGTCGATGGCCCTCGAGCTCTACCGGCCCTTCGTGATCTCCAAGCTCGTGTCCTACAACTACGCCGCCAACGTCAAGGGGGCGAAGCGGATCATTGAGCGCACGCGGCCGGAGGTCTGGGAAGTCCTCGAGGAGGTCATCAAAGACCGTCCGGTGCTGCTCAACCGGGCTCCCACGCTGCACCGCCTGGGCATCCAGGCGTTCGAGCCGGTGCTGGTGGAGGGCAAGGCCATTCATCTCCACCCGCTCGTCTGCGCCGCGTTCAACGCCGACTTCGACGGCGACCAGATGGCGGTCCACCTCCCGCTCTCGGAAAACGCCGTCCGCGAGGCGCGCGAGCTGATGCTCTCGACGAAGAATCTGCTCAAGCCGGCCGACGGCGAACCGATCGTGGGCCCCTCCAAAGACATGGTGCTGGGCGTCTACTATCTCACCATGGCTGTCGACGGCCGAGTGCACCGCGGCGATGGCCGGGCCTTCTCCGATATGGACGAGGTGGAGATGGCCTACGGCCTCGGCCAGGTGGGTGTCCATACCCGTATCAAGATGCTTGCCGAGAGCTGGTATGACGACCAGGGCGGACGGCTGGCACAGCCCGAGACGCGCATGATCGAGACGACCGTCGGGCGGGTCCTCTTCAATCGCATCCTGCCTGAGCCGCTTCGCTTTGTGAATCGCGTTCTCGACAAGGCCTCGATGCAGGTGCTGGTGGGCGAGGTCTATCACCTGCTGGGCGAGGAGGGGACGCCGGCGGTCGTCGACGCGATCAAGGATATCGGGTTCGCTTACGCCACCCGCTCGGGCACGACCATCGCCGTCTCCGATATCACCGTCCCGCCCGAGAAGCAGGAGATCATCAACCGCACGCTGGAGGCCGCCGAGGCCGTCCGCAAGGACTACCTGCGCGGCCTGCTCACCGAGCAGGAACAGAAGGAACGGATCATCGAGCTCTGGCAGGCGACCACCTCGGAGGTGGCCTTGGCCGTGCGCAGGGGCATGGATCCGGCCGGGAGCCTGGCCACGATGGCCATCTCGGGGGCGACGAAGGGCGGCTTCGGGCCGATCTCGCAGCTCGCCGGGATGCGCGGCCTGATGGCCGACCCGGCCGGGCGGATCATCCCGCTGCCGATCCGCTCCAACTTCCGCGACGGGCTCAATACCCTGGAGTACTTCATCTCGACGCACGGGGCGCGCAAGGGCCTGGCCGATACCGCCCTGCGCACTGCCGACGCCGGCTATCTCACCCGCCGCCTGGTTGATGTGGCACAGGATGTGATCATCAACGCCGATGACTGCGGGACCGAGCAGGGCATCGTTCTCCGCCGCTCGGACGACGTCGCCGGCCAGGACTTCGGCACCCGCCTCTACGGGCGCGTCGTGGCGCGCCGCGTAGCCGACCCCGCCAGCGGGGAGATCCTGCTCGACCGCGGTGACGTGATCACGATCGAGCTGGCCCGCAGGCTCGCCGCCTCGGGCGCGGAAGAGGTGTACGTCCGCTCTCCGCTCACCTGCGAGCTTCGCTTCGGGCTGTGCGCCCAGTGCTATGGCATGGACCTGGGGCGAGGCAAGATGGTCACCCGGGGGGCAGCCGTGGGCATCGTCGCCGCCCAGTCGATCGGCGAGCCCGGCACGCAGCTCACCCTGCGGACCTTCCACACCGGCGGCGTGGCCGCCGGCGGCGACATCACCACCGGCCTGCCGCGCGTGGAAGAGCTGTTCGAGGCGCGCAAGAAACCCAAGGGCGAGGCAGTGATCGCCGAGATCACGGGAACCGTCCAGGTCATCATCCCGGAGTCGCCCGATGGCCAGAGGCTCCTGCGCGTGGTCAACAGCCGACTGCTGCAAGATGAGTACAGCATTCCCGGCAACTGGTCGCTGAAGGCAGAAGACGGGGCGCGGGTGGCGACAGGAGAGGTGATCGCCACGCGCGGCCAATCGCAGATCGTCGCCAGCCACGGCGGCCGGCTGCGGATCGAAGACCGTAAGGCGATCATCTCCTACGACCAGGTGGAGGAGGCGGAGTTCGAGGTTCCACCCAGCGCCCGATTGTTGGTGAAGGACGGGGAGCAGGTGCAGGCGGGTCAATCCCTCACCGAGGGCTCCCTCAATCCCCACCGCACGCTGCGGATTCTGGGGCGCGAGGCCTGCGAGGTGTACCTGCTCACCGAGGTCCAGAAGGTCTATCGCTCGCAGGGGCAGAACATCAACGACAAGCACTTTGAGGTGATCATCCGCAAGATGCTCTCGAAAGTGCAGGTGACGCAGCCCGGCGCCAGCGACCTGCTGCCGGGCGATCTGGTGGATCGGCTCTACCTGCAGCGCCTGAACGAGATCATGCTCAAGCAAGGCCAGCATCCGGCGCGGGCCGTCCAGGTGCTCCTGGGAGTGACGAAGGCTTCGCTCAGCACCGAGTCGTTCCTCTCGGCCTCCTCCTTCCAACACACGATCAAGGTGCTGGCGGGCGCGGCGATCGAGGGCAAGGTCGACTACCTGCATGGCTTGAAGGAGAACGTGATCATCGGGAAGCTGATCCCGGCGGGGACGGCGTTCCCTGGAGAGCAGGTCGCCCTCCGCGACGAGATGTTGGAGGCGCTGCCCATCCCCGAAGCGCCGGAGGTCGAGGCGCAGCCGATTGAGGCCGAGCCGGCATAGCGGGCTAGGGCCGCCGAGGTATCCCGCGGGCACGCCGAGTTGGCGGACGGCGTGCCCGCTGCCTGCCCGGCACGGCTCGTTCGGCGCCGGTTGACAGGCGTGGCCGGCGGCGGTTACAATTCATCAACCTGCCCCGCCGAAGTGTGGCTGGGGCGGGTGTACGAATCCCAACTTCCCCGCCGCCCCGCGTGCGTCCCGCCGCAAGCCCTGCCGAAGGTCTCGCGTCCCTGGCAGGCTCGCCGGGATGGCATCGAGAACCGAACGCGGGCGCGGCGGTGAAGCGAAGCTGGAGAAGCATGATGAAGATCGCGGTCTTGGAGGCGGGCGGGAAGCAATTCCTGGCCCGGGAAGGCCAGGCCATCGAGGTCGACCGGATCCCGGCTCAGGTCGGCGACGCCGTTGAGTTGAAGGATGTTTTGCTGGTGGTCGATGGGCCCGAGATCCGGGTCGGCACGCCGCTCGTCGAGGGCGCGGCCATCGATGCCCGGGTGATGGAGCAATTCAAGGGCCCGAAGATCCTGGTGTTCAAGTACATCCCCAAGGAGCGCTACCGCCGCCGACGGGGTCACCGTCAGCAGCTCACCCGGCTGGCGATCGATCGGATCCGGCTGCCGGGGGAGGAACGCCAAGCAGCGCCGGCAGGCTCCCAGGCCCCGGCGAAGAAGGCAGGGGCGACCACGAAGAAGGCGGCGCCCAAGGCGGCCAAGACGGCCGCCAAGAAGACCGCGGCCAAGAAGGCTCCAGCCAAGAAGACGGCCCGCAAGTGAGGCACGGAGAAGAGCAATGGCACATAAGAAGGGCGGCGGTTCGAGCCGCAACGGTAGGGACAGCCAGGCGCAGCGCCTGGGAGTGAAACGCTACGGCGGTGAGCGTGTGCGCGCCGGCAACATCCTGGTGCGGCAGCGCGGGACGCACATCCACCCCGGGCTCAACGTCGATCGCGCCGGGGACGATTCGCTCTTCGCCACGATCGATGGCTTCGTGCAGTTCGACATGATGCGAGGCGGGCGCAAGCGGGTGAACGTCTTGCCGAAGTAGCCTGGCCGCGTCGGCGCAGCGCCTGCTAGGCCTGAGTCTGCCCCCCGAGGATCAGCCTCCTGGCCTGCGTCGAGAGAGTCGGGGAGGGAAGGACGACGATGAAGCAAGGGATCCATCCGAAATACTATCCAAACGCCACCGTGATCTGCGCCTGCGGCAACACCTGGACGACCGGATCGACGGTGGAGGTCATTCACACTGACGTTTGCTCCAACTGCCATCCGTTCTACACCGGCGAGCAGCGCATTGTCGATACGGAAGGCCAGGTGGACCGGTTCTACAAGAAGCTCCAGGCCCACAAGGACTATCTTGAGGAGGCCGTGTCGCGTGAGGCGGCGCGTATATCGCCCGAGCTCCCGATCTCTGAGCTCGAGTTGGGCACCAAGCCCGAGTCGGCGCTGGCCAAGGCCGGGATCGAGAAGGTGGGCCAGGCCCTCGAGCGGTTGGCCCTCGGTGACGCCGCTCTCCTCTCCGTCGAAGGCTTCGGTCGCAAGAGCCTGGCCGATCTCAAGCGGCGCCTGCGCGCCCGCGGCTTCGAAATCCCCGAAGCGGCAAGCGAACCTCAGCTGGGCTAGCCCGCGATCGCCGTGTTGTCGCAGAAGCGTTGGAAGGTGTACACTCGGGGCAGGTGCAGGGCGCCTGCCCCTTCGCTTTTCACGGAATCAGGAGGACGTCTCTCGGATGACCGGCAGCGTTGAAGTCATCACGGGATCGATGTTCAGCGGCAAGACCGACGAACTGATCCGGCGGCTGCGCCGAGCACGCATCGCCCGCCAGAAGATCCAGGTGTTCAAACCCAGCATTGATACCCGCTTCGGGGAAGACAAGGTCACCTCGCATGCCGGGACGGAGTTCGCCGCCACGCCGGTGACGAACGCCCGGGAGATCCCCCGCCTGGTCGGCTCCGATACCACGGTCGTGGGAATCGATGAGGCCCAGTTCCTCGACGAGTCGCTGCCCCGGGTGGCCATGGATTTGGCCGATCGAGGGATCCGCGTCATTGTGGCCGGGCTCGACACCGATTTCCGCGGTGAGCCCTTCGGAGTATTCCCCGTGCTCATGGCGCAGGCCGACCACGTCGACAAGCTCTACGCCATCTGCATGGTCTGCGGTGAGGAGGCCACGCGGACCCAGCGCCTGATCAACGGGCGGCCGGCCCGCTACAATGATCCCGTCGTCGCCGTGGGCGCCAGCGAGCTGTATGAGGCCCGCTGCCGAAGACATCACCAGGTGCCGAGAGAGGAATGATCGGCGACTACCACGACTTTCTCGACGAGATCCTCATCCCGGAAGGCACCCTTCAGGCTCGCATCCGCGAGCTGGGCGCGCAGATCAGCCGTGACTACGACGGAAGAGACCTGCTGCTGATCTGCATCCTGCGCGGCGGTGTGATGTTCCTCACCGACCTGATGCGCGCGCTCACGGTGCCGCACGCCGTGGATTTCATGGCCGTCTCTTCCTACGGCGCCGGGGCGCGCCGCTCACACGGCGAGGTGCGCATCACCCTAGATCTTACGGCGAGTGTGGAGGGGCGCAACCTGCTCCTGGTAGAAGACATCATCGACAGCGGATACACCATCGCTGCCGTCATCGAGCTGCTCAAGACCCGCCATCCCTCGAGCCTGCACGTCTGCGTTTTGCTCGATAAGGCGGAGCGCCGGGAGGCGCCTGTGCCGATCGACTACTGCGGCTTCGTGATCCCGAACAAGTTCGTCTTCGGTTACGGCCTCGACCTCGACGAGTATTATCGCAATCTCCCCTTCGTCGGGGTAGTGAAGGCCGAGAAGATCCCTCCACCCGGATAGCTCCCCGGCATGCCTCCCCAGGCCTGGCTACCTGAGCCGCTTCCCGCCGTGATCTCCAAGCTCGCTGGCGCCACCCCGCTGTGGCTCGTCGGCGGGGCGGTGCGAGATTCGCTCCTGAAACGCCCGAGTTCCGATTTCGATTTCGTCGTCGATGGCAACGCGCTCGGCCTTGCACGCCTGGTGGCGAACGCGTTGCGAGCCGATTACTACACTCTCGACGCCGAGCGGGGAATCGGCCGAGTGATCCACGCAACCCCGGCGGGAACTCAGACCCTCGACTTCAGCCGCCTGCGGGCCCCCAACATTGCCGCGGATCTCACCGACCGGGATTTCACGGTGAACGCCATGGCTGTGGCGCTGGCGGACCCCGGTCATCTGATCGATCCCACCCTGGGGTTTGGGGATCTGAGGGATAAGCGTCTGCGGGTTTGTGGGCCGAACGCAATCGCTGATGATCCGATCCGCGCCGTTCGCTGCGTGAGACTCTCCATCGACCTGGGCCTGCAGATCGAGCCCGAGACGCTGCAGCAGGTGAGCGCGGCTGCCGGTGTGATCGCCTCGGTCTCCCCCGAGCGACTGCGCGACGAGCTCTTCGTCCTCCTCGACCAGGCGCGGCCCGCGCACGCCCTGCGGCTATTGGACCATCTCGGCTTGCTGGAGCCCATCCTCCCCGAAGCAGCGCCGCTCAAGGCGCTGGCGCAATCACCGCCCCACGCGTGGAACGGCTGGGCTCACACCCTCACGACGGTGAAGCACTTCGCCGAGCTTCTTCTCGTCCTGGATTCCGAACGCGACGATGGGGCTGACGCCGATCCCGTGCTCGATTCGCTGAGCCTGCGGCTCGGCCGCTTTCGCCTGAGGCTCAACGAGCACTTCCGGAAACAGCTCACGCTGGGCCGAACCGCCCGCCAGCTTGCGCTTGTGGCCGCCTTCTACCACGACGCAGGCAAGCCTGCCATGGCCTCTGTTGAGGCCACCGGGATTATCCGGTTCATCGGCCACGAGGCTAATGGAGCGCGCCTCGTCGTCGAACGCGGGCGCGCCCTGCGTCTGAGCAGCGTCGAGATCGAGAGGCTGCAGCTGATCGTCTTGCACCACATGCGCCCGGGCTTTCTCGACCGCGCCGGCGGCGTTTCGGCACGGGCCGCCTACCGATTCTTCCGCGACGTCGGCGAGGCGGGAGTGGATATCGTCCTGCTGTCGCTGGCCGACCTGCTGGCCACCTACTCCCCGCCGATCCCGCCCGCCGTCTGGGACTCGCGCCTCGAGATTGCGCGCCAATTGCTCGAGGCCGGCCTGGAGTGGCCCCCCGAGAGGCTGGCGCCACCACCCCTCCTGCGGGGTGATAAGCTTGCTCAGGCGATCGGGATCATGCCTGGCCCGGAGGTCGGGATCCTCTTGGAGCGGATCCGTGAGGCCCAGGCCGCAGGGGAGGTGAGTACGGCGAACGAAGCTCTGGACCTGGCGCGCCGGCTCTGGGCGGAGGGGATCAGCGGCGAGCAGGAGCCGCCTCAGGGATAGATATCGATGAGAGCGGGCTCGTAGAAACAGCGGCAGCCGCGGGCATGCGAGCAGCCCCTGACGGGAAGTGCCGGAACCTCGTCCTTGGTGAACTCCCCCCCATCTGCCAGACACGCCGGGCAGGCATCGTTGGCCGTCATGATCCGGACCCGGCTCACCCTCGGGCTGGCGCGCAAGCGGGCGAGCGCCACAGCCGTGGCGGAGTAGAGCGAAAGGTCGGCCCCGCAGTTTGCGCACTGGATGGCCTCGTCGGGTTGCTGTGCCTGACAGCGAGTACAAGTTCGCACGTCGAAACCTCCGCGGAAGCGCTGCCATTGTAGCGAAGCCGGGGGTGAAGTCAATCCCAAGGGCAGGATCAGTGATCAGTGATCAGTTACTCGGTGATCGGTTGACCGCCATCCGCCACCTTGATCCCCTAGCACTTGGTGCCTGAGTGTCCGACTATCCTCGGTCCCTACCGATCACCGATCACCGATCACCTAACGATACGCGGCCTGGCCACCCTGGCGCGACCTCACCATGACGCGCACCATTGCCCACTTCGACCTCGACGCCTTCTTCTGCGCCGTAGAGGAGATCCTCAACCCAGACCTGCGCGGCCGGCCTTTCGTCGTCGGAGGGGCGCCGGGCGGACGGGGCGTTGTGGCGTCGGCTTCCTACCCCGCGCGCCGTTTTGGCGTTCGCTCGGCCATGCCCACCGCCCAGGCGCTCCGTTTGTGCCCGGGCCTGATTCTCGTCCAGGGCCACCACGGTCTCTACGGGGAGTATTCCGACAAGGTGATGGCTCTCATCCGTGAGTCCGTCCCCGTCGCCGAACAGGTTTCTATCGATGAGGCCTTCCTCGACCTCACCGCGCACCCGGATCCAGGCCAGGTGGTGGCGGCACGTCTTCAAGCCGAGATCCGACGCCAG
>DATEAV010000073.1:0-6356 GCA_035288185.1 Anaerolineales bacterium
CCGGGCGCTCGCCGACCGGGCGCGCCGGGTGATCCACTCGCTTGTGCCCGATGCCGAAGAAGAAGCCATCGACGTCTGGCAGGCCATCGCCTTCGCCTGCGGCAGCGGGATGAAGGTGCAATTCTGCTCGTTCGCTCCGCACAAGGGATGGCTGAATCTCAACTTCGTTCGCGGCGGCGACTTGCCCGATCCATCTGGATTGCTCGAGGGCGCGGGGCGCAAAGAGCGTTTCGTCCGGCTGGAGAAAGAAGAAGACCTCGAACGGGAGGCGCTGGCGGCTTTGATCCGCGCCGCAGCCGAGACCGCCCGAGGCGAAGCGTAGAAGGCGAGAGGAGACAGGCCGTGCCCGCGGGGGCCCCGTGCTGACCGCCGGTCTCCTTGCCGAGATCCTGTCGCAATACCGACTTCCCTGGGATGCCATTCACGGGGTGGCGCATTGGGCACGGGTGATCGAGAACGGCCGCGCCCTCCGCAGCCACCTGCAGCGCACCCCCTTCGGGCCGCGCCCCCTTCGCGGCAGCGAAGGCGCGTTGCGAGGGTGACCTCGAAGCTGGTGGCGCGTGGCTCGACGGTGCATGTTGACGGCATTCCCGCGAGGACGCGGGCCGCACGACAGCCGTAGGGGCGACGCATGCGTCGCCCCTACGGATTCACGGAGACGCGTGTTGTTACAGGGGACGAAAGGGATCGACGGAGGCCTTCGGCCCGTTCGGGCCGCGAAGCCTCGGCCCGCCGGGGCGAGACGGCCCCCGGCCCCTTCGCGTGCATCCCGGAGCGCCACATGCACCTGCACTTGCACGCAGGTGCAGTGCAGGTGAGCGGAGGGACCCCCGGCAGTTGCTCCCATTGCCTGAGTGTTGAGGATCTGCCGGGGGAGGGGAGGTTACCTAAGGACGCCTCCTTAGACCTTCATCCCCCTCTCCGCTCTGGCGCGAGGACTGGGACTTCCGTGCCAAGCGGAGAGGCCCCTCGGCTTCTGCCTCGGGGGGCTCACCTGCACCGCACCCACCTGCACCGCACCTGCGGTGTGTCGCAGGTGCAGGTGTGCGGTGCGCCGCAGGTGCAGGTGTCGCGCGGGCAGGGGGGTGAGGTGGAAGAGTACAAGACAGGGCACTGCATCGGGCGTGACGGCCTGTAGCGGGGGACGTGGCAGGCCCTGTGATGTGTATTGCGAACGGTATCAGGGGGCGTGGGCCGGCGCGGCCGCCATATCTAGGGCGATGAGCGCCGCCCCGTAGGCTCCCGTGAGCTCGGGCTGGCGGGGAAGGGTGACCGGCTCGCCGGTCTCCTCTTCGAGGAGGGCTCGCACCGCCTGATTGTGCGCCACGCCCCCGGAGAGCATCAGCGGCGGGGTGAGGCCGACGGCACGGATCAACGCCACGACGCGGCGCACGAGCGCCCGGTGAAGGCCGCACAGGATCGCCTCGATGGCGACGCCCCGGGCCAGAAGCGAGATCACTTCCGACTCGGCGAAGACCGTGCACGTGCTCGAAATGGGCACTTCATCCCTGGAGGCAAGCGACAGCGGGCCCATCTGCTCCAGCGGAACCCCCAGCCGCGAGGCGGTGTTCTCCAGGAAACGGCCGGTGCCTGCAGCGCACTTGTCGTTCATTGAGAAATCGATCACTTCGCCGCGGTCGCCGAGCACGATCACCTTGCTGTCTTGCCCGCCGAGATCGACCAGCGTGCCTCCATGGGCGACTTCGCGGAAGATACCCCGGGCGTGGCAGGTAATCTCCGTTACCTTGCGCTGGGCCACATGAACCAGATGTCTCCCATAGCCCGTGGCCACGAGGGGAAGCCCGGAGGCATCGGCGGCCGCCACCAGGGCCAGGGCGAGAAGCCTCTCGACTTGCTCCTCCGGCCTCGGCGCAGCCGGCTCGAGACAGTGCCAGGCAATCTCACCTCCGGCGTCGACGCCGACGATCTTGGCGGTCGTCGAGCCGAGGTCGATCCCCAGGGCGCGCAGGGAGGTCACGGCCGGGCCTCCAGCATCTCGAGGAACGCTGCCAGGCGGGAGGAGGCCTGCTCCTCATTGAAGCAGCGCGTGTCGTTGTGGTCGGCTTCCAGGAGCAGCGCGGGGAGGCCGTGCTCGCGGATCAACCGGTCGCGCTGATCCATCTGTCCCATCGAGTAGGGCTTGCAGGAGCGGTCGGAATGCAGGATGACGCCGTCGAGCGCGTAGTCCTGCGCCATGGCGAGCATCGTCTTGAGCTTGTGCCCGGTGCTGCGATTGAGGATCGGGTAGAGATAGGTGCGGGCGGCGGATTCGAGCGGCTGATCGGGATCGATGAGGGGAGCGAGCTCGCCCCAGGCGTTGGTGTAGGTGGAGGCGGCGAGAACGACGCCCTGCGCGCCGAGCGTCTCGCCCAGGTAGCGGAGCCGATACCAGATGGGGAGATTGTCCCAAAGCAGGCGGTGGCGCTCGAGCCGCACCGCGGCCACCCCATCCCGAATCCGCTCGTCGACCTCGCGCAGCAGGTCGGCGTAGAAATCCACCGTGACCGCGTCGCCGCGCATCTCCACAATCGGCGCCATCTGAATGAACTGATCGATGGCCGAGATCGGGGCGGGGCGATGCCGGTTGCGCTGCATCACCTCCATCCAGAGCTCGGAGGCCTGCTTGCTGAGCCGGGCCACGCGGCGCAGATCCGCATCGACCAGGCGACGGCCGGCGATGCGCTCGGCCAGCGGGACGGCGTCTTCGAGTTGCCGTCGGACGTAGTCGATGGCGTGCGGAGGAGCCACATCGTAGTACACGAAGGGAGTGTCGATCAGCAAGAGAGGGGCGCCGAAGTGTTCGGCTAGGACTCGATACCAGAAGAGGACGGTCTGGCAGATGTTGGTGCAGGCCAGCAGGAGATCCGGCCGCGGCAGGCGCCCCACCGGCGTCTTGCCGGAGAAGGCGGCCCCGAGATCGGTGCGGGCGTAGGAGCACAGGTCACGCGAGTAGCCCCTGGCCTCGGCCTCCGAGGCGATGCTCACCGCCACTCGGGCCGTGCCGCAGATGGCAGCGTGGTTCTCGGGATAGACGACGTAGAACCCCAGCGCCTTGAGGAGCTCCACCGGCGCACCGGAAGTGACCCAGGCGACCTTGCGGTGTGGATTCGCGTAGCGGCCCTCGAGCCAGTGGCGGGCGACGAGCTCCTTTGTGCGTGGGGCCAGGCGGAGGGGCGGGCCGAGGTGCTCGCTGGGAGAGCGCGCGGGCCGGATTTCGCTGCGCAGGCGTTGGAGGCGCAGAGCCGCCCTGCCGAACGCCACACCGGTGTGATAGCGAGCCGCAGCGCCGGCGCTCACGCGATCATCTCCAGGAAAGCTTCGAGGCGGGTCTGGACCTGCTCGGGAAGACCCTCGCTCAGGTCCACCTCGACGGAGGTGGTGGGGAGCCCGGCCCGCTGGAGGCCGCCACGCAGGCTGGGCAGATCGAAGAGCTCGGGCTCGCAGAACTTCAGCGTGTAGAAGATCACTCCCCGCGCTCCGCTGCGCCGGGAGAGAGCGATGAGGCGGCGGAGGCGCTCGGCGATCGGGCTGCCTCGGGTGGGGTCGGGAGGGCCGCCGAGAAGGCCCTCGGCCATACGCCGGAAGGGGTCCGGGTCACGGCCGGGCGGGTAGAGGCGCCGGCCGGAGCAGGCGAAATCGTCGGCAACGATGGTGGCGCCGATTCGGTCGAAAGCTTCCAGAACCCCGGCGGGCTCCGGGACGATCCCGGAGAGGAGGACGGGCAGGCCTGAGGGAGCCGGGACGGGAGGCCGCTCGAGCGCCTGGCGGGCAATCGCTGAAAACACTTCGGCGGGCAAGTACTCTCGGGAGCGAGCCAGGGTGTAGAACTCCGCCGAGTTGAGGCCGAGGCCCCGCCGTAGGTCATGGAGCAAGGTGAGCACTCTGTCCGCATCCTCTTCCCGGGTGATGCCATCGCGCAAGGTCTCGCCGGAAGGAGTGAGGCCGGTGACAGCCTGCAGGCGCGTGTAGAGAGCTCGCAGCTCGGCGGTGAGGTAGTCGAAGTCCGACGGGCGCGTGCCTCTCGGAGGGTAGAAAGGAAGGACAGTCTGGCGGGGACGCACGAAGTCGATCAGGATGCTTCCCAGTCCCTGGAGGGAGTCGCAGGCGTGGGGGACGACGAGCACGTCGGCCACGTCGAGGCCTCCGGCAAGAACGAAGGAGAGGGCATTGCGGACGATCGAGCAAACGTAGGGCTGGAGGTGGGCCGCGCCGTGGCTGACGTCGACGTGAGGCGGCCCCCAGACCTCGACCGGCAGCAAGCCGAAGGCGCGGAGCAGCGCCCGTGGGCTGTGGATGGGGAACACGGCCGCGATCCCGCCGCCCGCGGACTTGTGGGCGCGGATGACCTCCGAGCGAGTGGGAATGCCGCCAATCCCTGCCAGAGGCACGGCCAGGCCTCCCGTTGGCGTCGCCATGGTAGCATAAAGGGGAGGGCGGGAAAACCTTCCCTTCGGCCCCTACGACCGATCTCCCATCAACTCGCCGAAGTCTTCTGTGGTATAACTCGCGCGGAAAAGGAGTGAGGTTGGTCTTTGGCAATCGACCGGGATGTGATGGACGAGGATTGCAGTCAGACACCCGATAGGGCGGGCCCGCCTGCCCGCCCCAGCCCAGGCATACGCCTCCGGCTCTTCCCCGGATAGCCCCGCTCGGCGGGCTGGCGGTCCGAAGGGCACAGGCCCGTAAGCCAGGGCACCGCCCAGTTTCAGCGGACCAGGAGCGCCAGCCCGATGGCTCGACGCCCGAATTCCCTGCTGCGAAAAGACAACCGCCCGGCCGCCCACGCGCCGGCGCTGGATCGCGTCTGCGCTTCTTTCGCGCTGAGAGTCCGCACGCGTTCACTCCCCAGAACCTATCAGTAGGCGCCTCCGCACGCACGCCGCTGGCGATCGGGCCACTCGGGTCATACGACGGTGCGGAGGACAAGACCATGATCACCATCTTGAGGAGCACAGACACCGGGCTGGAGAAGATCGAAACGCTGGCGGACGGCAGCTGGGTGAATCTGGTAAACCCCAGCCCGGAGGATGTGGGGCTGTTGAGCCAGGAGTATCGAATCCCGTCCGACATGCTCACCTCAGCCCTCGACCTTGACGAGACGGCGCGGATGGAGAAGGAGGAGGAGGCGCTGCTGATCGTCTTGCGGGTCCCCCAGCACCAGGGGCCGACCGCGGATATCCCTTACGCCACCGTTCCTCTCGGGATCATTCTCACCGAGCGGGTGATCGTAACGGTGTGCAAAGTGGCGAGCCCGATCATCGAGGAGCTTGTCGCCAGCCACCCGCGGGGCCTGAGCACCACCAAGCGGAGCCGTTTCTTCCTCGTCCTCTTCCTCGTTGCGGCCAAGAAGTTCCTGCTCCATCTGCGTGAGATCAATCGCAACGTCGATTCCCTGGAAGATAAGCTGCAGCTCTCTCTCCGCAACCGGGAAGTGCTCGAGCTCCTGAAGTATCAGAAGTCGCTCACCTATTTCACGACCGCGCTCAAGGCCAACGAATTGATGATGGGCCGGCTGCAGAAGGGCAGGCTGTTCCGGATGTATCCCGAGGATGAGGACCTGCTCGATGACGTTCTGACGGAGATCGGCCAGGCGCAGGAAATGACCGCCATCTCCAGCGGGATCCTCAGCCAGATGATGGATGCTTTCGCCTCGATCATTTCGAACAATCTGAACGTGGTGATGAAATTCCTCACTTCGGTGACGATACTCCTGGCACTGCCCACCCTGATCGCCAGCATCTACGGGATGAACATCAGCCTGCCGTTCGAGCACTTGCCCTGGCCGTACGACTTCGCCGTGCCGATCGGGGCCTCCCTTCTCCTGGCTGGGGGAGTAGTCGTGATCTTCATCCGCAAGGATTGGATATAGGGATCGCAGAGGCAAGGCCCCAGAGCCTAGGCGCACGGTCTTGGTTGACCATCCGATTCCCGAACACCGGGCGCCTTCCCTGACGCGGGCCCGCGAGGTTCTGGCGATCTCCGCGCGGGCGCCGGCCTGGCGGCTTCGGGCCGCGGACCGGCTTCCCGGGATTTCGACGAGCCGGTCTCTCTGGCCCTCGCGGAGGGCCTTAGAGCCGCGCTTCTTGGTCCGCCGGCTCGTGCATGGCAGAGGCGAAGAGAGACGTGGAGCTTCGGCGCCGAATCCGCGAACCGCGGCGTTGTATAATCCTCCAGCCATGAGTGCTGCGCCTCCAGGCGTCCTCCTTTGCCCGCAATGCAGCGGGGAGCTTCACCCCGACGAAGGGCAGATCTTCCTCACTTGCCCATTCTGCGGTTCCGCCGTCCACGCCGACAAGTCCCGCATCGTATTCCACTGGTATCTGGCGCCGACGCTCGACGAGGCGCAGGCGAAGGCT
>DATEAV010000074.1:0-2661 GCA_035288185.1 Anaerolineales bacterium
GATCGCTACCGGGAGGAGGTGCGGCGCCTCGTGGCCGAGGTGCTCCGTCTGCCTCCCGAGCAGGTGCATGAAGGGCTCTCCTTCGGCGACGTCGCCGAGTGGGACTCGCTCGGCCATATGGATCTGCTGATGACGCTCGAAGAGCGCTATGCCGTTCCGTTGGACGAAGAGCTGATCGCCCGGCTCATCTCCATCGACGCCATCTGCCGGGAGATCGCGGAACGACAACATGCATGAGCATACAATGATCCTCGAGGGGGAGGCCCGGGTGCCTTCGTATCTCACCGGGGACCTGCAATCGAGGCTGGCCTACGCGGACGAACGCCTGGAGCGGGCTAGCGTCTCGCCCGAGGGGGACCGCGTGCTCCTGGGTTTCTCGAGCCGGCCCGACTCGGCCGCCATTCAGGCGGTCGAGGCCAAGGTGAGGCGGGTGATTGAGGCCATGGTCCGCGGCGCCGTGCGGCCTCGGGAGAAAGTGCTCGAAGATCGTCTGGACCGTCCCGTGCCGTCCCGCGCGGACCCGATGCCCGCGCTTGCCGAACGAGGCGAGGTCGTTCCCGAAGAGAAGGGCATCGCCGTGCTTGGCCCTCTCCTGGCCAGCCTGATGGACTTCTTCGAGAGGGCTTTCCTGGATCTGGCCCAGGGCTTCGGCGCCCGGCCCTACCGATTCCCCACCCTGATCTCGGCCGAGCTGCTCGACCGGGTGGAATACTTCCGGTCCTTCCCCCATTCGATCACCTTCGCCGCTCATCTGCGAACCGACCTGGATGTGATTGAAGGGTTCTCCGAGGCGGCGCATATCGAGCACAAGGCGCTCCACGTCGACCCGGCTGCATTCGCTCCGGTGACCGCCGTGCTCTCTCCGGCGGTCTGCTTCCACTACTATGGTGCCCTCTCGGGAGCCAGGCTCAGCCAGGGCGTGTGCGCCACGGCCGTGGGCAATTGCTTCCGCTTCGAGTCCAGCAACCTGGCCTCCCTCGAACGCCTGTGGAACTTCACGATGCGCGAGATCATCTTCGTGGGGGCGAAGGATTTCGTTCTGGAGAATCGGGAGGAGGCGCGCAAGCGAGTGGCGCCCTTGCTCGAGGCGTGGGGCCTGGCCTATCGGGTGGAGGGCGCCAGTGATCCCTTCTTCGTCGGCGAGTTCAAGCGGCAGACCGCGTTCCAGAGCGCCTTCCAGCTGAAATACGAAATCCGGGCCCTCGTGCCGCACCGCCAGGGGACTCTGGCGGTGGGCTCCTACAACTACCATCAAGATTTCTTCGGCCGGCACCTCGACATCCGCCTGCAGGACGGCTCGCCGGCAAGCACGGGCTGCGTGGCCTTTGGGCTGGAGCGGCTCGCCTATGCGTTCCTGGCCCAGTATGGGCTGGAGCCAGCCCAATGGCCGGAAGCGGTCCGCAGCGCCCTGGCTTGAGCCGGGGCGGCGGCCCGATGTCTGCTTCGTCTGCTGAGCCGAAACGGGTGACGTGTGAATGAGGTGACCCAGGATCAGGTGGCTGAGTGCTTGCGGACCGTCGGCATCGGGCCGGGCGATGGTGTGCTCGTGCACGCTGCAATCCAATACCTCGGCCGCCCGGTTGGCGGCGTGGGGATCTACTGGGCCGCCTTCCAAGACGTGCTGGGCGAGGGCGGCACCCTCGTAGTTCCGACTTTCGATTTTGGGTTTGCCCGAGGGATCCCCTTCGATCGGGCGAACACACCGTCGGAGAAGATGGGAGTATTCGCCGAATACGTTCGTTGCCTTCCGGAGGCGAAGCGCACCCCCCACCCGATGCAATCGCTGGCGGCGGTGGGGCGTCACGCCGAGGATCTGGCGGGGCGCGACACACCCTCCGCCTTCGACCCTGAATCGGCATTGGAACGAATGCTCGATCTCGGTTTCAGCATGGTCTTGCTCGGGGCTAGCATCCAGGTGGCCTCGATGGTTCACTACGCCGAGCAGAAACGGCAGGTGCCCTACCGCTACTGGAAGGACTTCCCCGGGACGGTGATTGACGACGGCATCGCCAGGGCGGCGGTCTACCGCATGTATTCGCGCGATCTTGAGCTTGACCCTCGCACGGATTTCGAGCCCGTTCAGCGACGCCTGGAAACCGAGGGCCTCTGGGCGCAGACCAGGCTGAACTACGGCACGGTGGCTGCCTGCTCCTTGCGGGACGTCGTGGCAGCGGCGGACGCGCTCCTTGGGGAAGACCCCTGGTCGCTGATAGGCAACAGGGCCGAGGCTCAGCAGCGTGCTCAGGCCGCGCGCCTGGGCGGTGAGCCTCGATGACCACCGGGCAGAGGCCTGACTGAGCTGACTATGCGCGTGCTCTACTTCTCCCGCGGCTACACTCCTCACGACCACCGCTTCCTGGCCGCGCTTGCAGGCTCTGGGAATGAGATCCACTTCCTGCCCATGCTCGCCGGCGGCCGCGGGCAGGACGAGCGACCGCTCCCCCAGGGGATCCGGCCTCACTCCGCGTTGGTGGGCGGAGAAGGGAGCATCGCGGCCCGCCTCCCCCGATCGATCTCCCGGCTGAAGGCGCGCCTGAATTCGATCCGGCCGGATCTGGTTCACGCGGGGCCGATTCAGCAGGCTGCCTTCCTCACCGCACTGGCCCGCTTCAGGCCGCTCGTGGCCATGTCCTGGGGGTCCGACTTGCTTCGCGACGCCAT
>DATEAV010000075.1:0-2901 GCA_035288185.1 Anaerolineales bacterium
GCGGTCCTTCCGCAGATCGATGGCGTTCTCCTTCTTGAACTCGTCCGCGATCCAGTCGATGATCCGCTGGTCGAAGTCGTCCCCGCCCAGATGGGTGTCGCCGTTGGTCGCCTTGACCTCGACGACGCCCTCGCCGATCTCGAGGATGGAGATGTCGAACGTCCCGCCGCCCAGGTCGTACACGGCGATGGTCTCGTCCTTCTTCTTGTCGAGGCCGTAGGCGAGCGCCGCCGCCGTCGGCTCGTTCACGATGCGGAGGACCTCGAGCCCGGCGATGGCGCCGGCGTCCTTCGTGGCCTGCCGCTGGCTGTCGTTGAAGTAGGCCGGAACGGTGATGACGGCCTTGGTGACCTTCTCGCCCAGGTAGGCCTCGGCCGCTTCCTTGAGCTTCCGGAGCACCAGCGCCGAGATCTCGGGCGGCGAGTACACCTTCCCCCGGATCTCCACTCGGGCGTCACCGTTCTGGGCCTTGATAACCTTGTACGGAACCAGCTTGATCTCCTGGAGCACTTCGTCGTAGTGCCGTCCCATGAAGCGCTTGATGGAAAACACGGTATTCTCGGGGTTGGTGATGGCCTGACGCTTGGCCACCTGACCGACGAGGGTTTCCCCCTCCTTCGTGAAGGCTGCCACGGAGGGCGTCAGGCGGCTGCCTTCCTGGTTAGGGATGACGGTCGCTTCGCCACCCTCCACAACGGAGACCACCGAGTTGGTCGTTCCCAGATCGATGCCGATCACCTTCGCCATGTCTCATATCTCCTGTTCTGATCGTTGCGCAGGTCCCTTGTAGGACAGAGCGGCTGGGAAGGAGTCCACCTCCATCGCCCGCCATCTCCGCGACCCTCAAAGCACGTCGGTGCTGACTGTGAAGTAGAACCTGAGTCTGTTTCACATATATCTCATGAGTGTGAGAATGTCAATAGGAAACCCAGAGAATAAATAAGAGATTGAAAATGCAGTGAACTTTGACACATTCGTCGCACCGCTGGTAACGTGCCATCCATGAGGATCGGCTGCTTTGGCTGCCTCAGCCTTACCGTGATCATCCTGGTCCTCGTCGTTGCGGCGGCCGGCTTCGTGTTCCTTTCCGGAAA
Organism: Anaerolineales bacterium; assembly: GCA_035288185.1. Lineage (GTDB taxonomy): Bacteria > Chloroflexota > Anaerolineae > Anaerolineales > E44-bin32 > DATEAV01. The sequence goes on from DATEAV010000075.1 coordinate 1,095, forward strand.
CATGTCGGCGGCGCCGGAGGTTTCGCTGACCCGTTTCACGAGATCCGACGGGTTCTCGGCCCAGCAGAAGCTGTACGAGATCGTCCTGAGGCAGTCGGGGCGGTCTCACCGTCAGGACGCGGTGGTCCTCACCGAGCAGGAGGTCAATGCCTTTCTGGCGAACCACCTCGCAGAGGCGGCTGACCTCCCCTTCAATCCCCTCAGCGTCAAGTTCACCCGTGGCTTCATCGAGGTGAGGGGCCAGACGGCGCTCCGGAACCTCCTTCAGGGCGCCCCGTTCATCCAGCTCCTCCCCTACCTACCGGCCGAGAAACTCGAGCGGCCGGTGTGGGTGACGGTCAAGGGGCGGATCGTGCTCGAGCCGGGATCGGCCGGCACGACCAGGAGCTACGGAAAGGTGGACCTCGCGGAGTTCGCTCTCGGGAAGCAGCCGGTGGGGACATGGCTGCTGCCAGTCATGCTCGGGTCCACCGGGGGGAGGCTACTGCGATGGCAGGTGCCTGCGGTCGTCCAGGGCATCACCCTCGAGGACGGGCGAGCGGTCATCAGCACGCGCTGAGGCCAGCTCGCCGGGGCCTCAAGCGGGTCGGCCACCCCTCCGTTTGGCCTGGACGAATCGCAGCTGCAAGTCGTACAGGATGTCCTCGAGGAGCCGGCTCTCCTCCTCGGTGCGATTGCCCTCGGTCTTGGTGCGGAGCAGCAGCAGGGTCTCGATGGCCTCATGCGCCTGCTCCAAGTCGAGCCGTGGCTGCCCGGTCATCGGGTCCGGGGCCGCGCCGAGACCGATCAGCCCCGAGCTGGCGAACATGATGAACAGGCCGCTCAGATCACTCTCCCCGGCAGGCTGCCGAGCCTGGTCGGCGCCCGCGCGGCCAGTCGATGACGGGGCGGCGGCGCCGGGTGGTGAAGGGGGCGCTGGGGCCTGGGCTGGGGCCAGCACCGGGTTCTCCGTGAACTCGCGCTGCAGGCCCCGGCGGTCCGTGACCTTGAAGCTCTCTTCGTCTTCGGCCATGCGATCGCTCTCCCGGGGTTGTGCCTGTGTGGGACGTTCCGGCGCCGCCAGCCGCGACCTCCCGAGGAGAGGGGCGCGCGTGGAGCACCGTCGGCCCGAAGCTAGCATGTGCACCGAAGTCCTTACAAGGAACCGGCGCTGTTGTGTATAATGCCGCTCACCTCCAGGATCGTCCATGGCTGACTCCGCCGGCGCCCTTTTCGATTCCCTGCTCTCCGTCATGGCTCGCCTCAGGGGCGAGGGCGGCTGCCCGTGGGACCGCGAGCAGACGCGAGCGTCCCTCAAACCCTTCCTGATCGAGGAGGCCTACGAGGCCCTGGAGGCCATCGACGAGGGCTCCACCGACCACATCATGGAGGAGCTCGGCGACGTGCTCTTTCAGGTGGTGTTCCACTGCCAGGTGGCGAGCGAGCAGGGCGAGTTCGCGATGGCCGACCTGCTCGGGCGGCTTCGTGACAAGATGGTCCGCCGGCACCCGCACGTCTTCGGCGACGGCGCCGTGTCCAATGCCAAGGAGGCGCTCAGCCAGTGGGAGCGCATCAAGCGGGGGGAACGCGGGCCCGAGGGGCAGCCCGGCTCCGCCCTGGAGGGCGTCCCGCGCAGTCTCCCGGCGCTGATCAGAGCCCAGCGCCTGCAGGTCAAGGCCGGACGGATCGGCTTCGACTGGCCCGACTGGTCGGGCGCATGGGCCAAGGTGCGCGAGGAAGTGCTGGAGCTGGACCGCGCCGCCGCGCAGGGCAATGCCGGCCAGGTCCGCGAGGAGCTCGGCGACCTGCTCTTCTCCATCGTCAACGC
>DATEAV010000076.1:0-3947 GCA_035288185.1 Anaerolineales bacterium
ATGCATCCCCTGCCCAGAGTGGGGGAGATCAGCATGGATCTCGACGCCGATCCTCGCGCCGCCTACTTCCGGCAAATGGAATACGGCCTCTACATCCGCATGGCCCTCCTGGCGATGGTGCTGGGGAAGGCGTAAGATGGGAGGAAAGTGATCAGTGATCAGTTACTCAGTGATCAGGATGGGCACCTAGGCACCCGGTGATTCGGCACTCGGGCACTTGTCCCTAGGTGCCCTGGTGCCCAAGTGCCTGGGTGTCCAGGAACCGATCACTGACCACTGATCACTGTTCACTGATCACTGATCACTGATCACCTCCTTCTTGCCATGTCATTCTTTTCCTTCCTAACCTCGCGCGCGCTTGCCGCCGAATCCCTCCTCTGCGTGGGGCTCGACCCGCATCCGGAATTCTTGGGAGGCGGGGGAGCTGCCAGTGCGCGCGAATACTGCCTGCGCCTGATCGAAGCCACAGCCGATGAGGCCTGCGCTTTCAAGCCCAACAGCGCATTCTTCGAAGCCCTGGGGGCCGCGGGCATGGAGGCACTCGAGGCCATCATCCGGGCTGTTCCTGCTGGGCTCCCGGTCATCCTGGACGCCAAGCGCGGCGACATCTCTTCCACGGCCGAAGCCTACGCGCGGGCCGCCTTCGAGCGGCTCGGCGCTCACGCCGTCACCCTCAGCCCCTACCTCGGCCTGGACTCTCTAGCGCCCTTCCTTGCGGATCCGGAGCGTGGAGCTTTCCTGCTCTGCAAGACATCGAATCCGGGGTCACAAGATCTCCAGGATCTCACCCTGAGCGGAGGCGAGCCGCTCTTCCTGAGAGTTGCCCGCCAGGCGGCGGCCTGGAACCGGGCCGACAACCTGGGCCTGGTTGTCGGCGCCACCCACCCCGAGGCGCTGACCATGGTGCGGGAGGCCGCGCCTGAGCTATGGATCCTGGCGCCAGGCGTTGGGGCGCAAGGCGCGGATCTGGAAAAGGCGGTGCGGGCCGGGCTCCGGGCCGACGGCCTCGGCCTGCTCATCCCCACCTCGCGCGCCCTGGCCCGGGCCGAGGATCCGAAGCGTGAAGCTCGGGCGCTTCGCCTGGCCATTAACACCGCGCGCGAGGCGCTCCCGGCCGCGAGCGGACACGCCCTGAGCGGTGCGAGAGCGCGCCTGGCTGATGGGCTGCTTGAGGCCGGGTGTGTCCGCTTCGGGAGCTTCACCCTGAAGTCGGGTGTGGTTTCGCCGATCTACCTCGACCTCCGGCGGCTGGCCTCCTATCCCGGCCTTCTGGCGCAGGCCGCGGCCGCTTATCTCCCCCTACTCTCAAACCTTGCCTACGACCGCCTGGCGCCCCTTCCTTATGCCGCCCTCCCGATTGGCACCGTGATCTCGCAGCAGACCGGCCGGCCCATGGTCTATCCGCGCAAGGAGGTCAAGGAGTATGGGACGAAGGCCGAGGTCGAGGGTGAATACCACGAGGGGGAGACCGTCGTCCTGCTCGACGATGTAGCCACCACGGGCGGGAGCAAATTCGAGGCGATCGACCGCCTGGAGGCCGTCGGCCTCCGTGCGCACGACGTTGTGGTCTTGATCGACCGGCTGAGCGGCGCGGCGGAGGCCCTCGCCCGCGCGGGCGTTCGCCTGCATGCCGTCTTCACCCTGGCCGAGCTCATCGAGTATTGGCACAGCCGCGGATCCATCACCGCCGAACAGGCGGGGGCCGTCCGGCGCTTCCTGGCCGGCGAAGGCTCCGGCGGGGGATGAGGACGCGGCCCTCACGCCCGGCAGCGGTTTTCCTGGCGCTTCTGGTCACGTTGCTTTGGTCGACCTCCTTCATCCTGGTGAAGAATGGGCTGCGTGAGATCCCACCGCTCACTTTCGCCGGTCTGCGGTATGCCCTTGCAGCGGCGTGCCTCGCCCCCCTCGCGCTGCGACGCCCCGTGGCGCGGGGCTTGCGTGCGCTCACCTTTCGCGGCTGGGGCGGCCTGGCCGAGTCGAGCATCATCAACGGGACGATGCTGATCCAGGTGGCCATCCTGGCCTGGCTCTTCCTCGACGAGAGCCTCACGCTGAGCCAGGTGCTGGGGATGGGTTAACCGCCGCGGGAGCCGTGCTTGTGCAGGCGAGGGGGCAGGCTGCGCGAGAATGGGCCGCCATATAAGTTGGTGATCGGTGATCAGTGATCGGTGATCGGGAAGATGCTTCCGCAGGCGGAGCAACCGATCACCGAGTAACCGATCACCGAGTAACCGACCACCGAGTAACCGACTACCGAGTAACCGATCACCGATCACTCCATAACCGAGTAACCGATCACTGATCACCGATCACTGATCACTACTCAATGCCCATCTACCAACGCCTCCGCCCTCTCCTCTTCCGCCTCGACCCCGAACGGGCCCACGCGCTCACTCTGCGTTTGCTCGCCGCGGCTGGCGGCCTCGCTCCGCTGCGGGCGTGGCTGCGCCGCGTGTTCTGCCTGGAGGATCCAGGACTGAGCGTCGAGGCCTTTGGGCTGAAGTTCCCCAATCCACTGGGGCTGGCCGCCGGGTATGACAAGGACGGCGCCGCGCTGGCCGGGCTGGCGTGCCTGGGCTTCGGCCACGTCGAGCTCGGCACGGTGACGCCACGCCCCCAGGCGGGAAATCCCAGGCCTCGTCTCTTCAGGCTCCCCGAGGATGAGGGGCTCGTCAATCGAATGGGATTCCCGAATGCTGGCGGGGAGGCGCTCCTGAGGCGGCTCGGGCGCGGCCGGGCGGAGGGGGTGCGCGTGGGAGTGAACATCGGCAAGGGCGTCGAAACGCCGCTCGAGCGGGCCGTGGAGGACTATCTCACGCTCCTTCGTCTTTTCCATGGATCGTGCGACTACCTGGCGATCAACGTCTCCTCGCCGAACACGCTCGGCCTTCGCCGGCTTCAAGCGCGCAACCAACTGGAGGCGCTTCTCCGAGCCCTGGCGGACGAGCGCCTCCAGCTTGCGGCGAATAGCGGCAGCCGGATCCCCATGCTGGTGAAGCTCGCCCCGGATCTCGAGGATGACGAACTGGCAGACGCGATCGAGGCGATTATCCGGTCGGGGATGGATGGTGTCATCGCCACCAATACCACGGTGACTCGGCGCGGCCTGCTCTCGCCTCGGGGCGGGGAGACTGGCGGGTTAAGCGGCCGGCCGCTGCGCGCCCGTTCGACGGAGGTGGTCCGTCGGATCGTCGGCCTGAGCGAAGGGCGCCTGCCGGTGGTCGGGGTTGGTGGAGTCTTCGGGCCGGAGGAGGCGCGTGAGAAGCTCGATGCGGGAGCGGTCCTTGTTCAGGTCTACACGGGGTTGGTCTACCGTGGCCCGGGCCTGGCGCGCGAGGTCCTGAAGGGGCTGAGGGTGTGAGGCAAGCCGAAGGGTGAGGACGCGAAGCCGCCCGCCGGAATTGGCGGGCGGCTTCACAGAGGGGCAATCGCTTAGGCCTCGGGGATGCGCAGGAGAAGTCCTGGTTTGAGCTGGTTCATGTCGGTGCCGATGACGGTCTTGTTGACCTCGTAGACTGCCGACCACTTGGCCGGATCGCTCGTCCCGTAATACTTCTGGGTGATCGAGGAGGGGGTGTCGGCGCTGGTGACAACGTGCCAGGCCTTGATCCGGGGTGGAGCGGCGACCGGGGCGCCTGTCGATGGGGCCATTGGCTTGGGCATGGCCATGGCCGCTGCAGGCTTGGGCGCAGGGGCAGCCTTCTTAACAACCTTCTTGGCCGGGGCCTTTTTGACGGCCTTCTTGACGGCCTTCTTGGCAGGTCGTTTCACGGCCTTCTTGACGGGTCGTTTGGCGGCCTTCTTGACCACCCTCTTGGCCGGCCGCTTGGCCGCCACCTTCTTGCGGGTAGCTTTGGCCCTCAGTGCGGTCTTGCGGGTCTTCTTGACTGCCTTCTTCGCCTTCTTGGTTGTCTTCTTACGAGCAACGGCCATGGGTTTCCTCCTTC
>DATEAV010000077.1:0-4724 GCA_035288185.1 Anaerolineales bacterium
AAGGCGGTTGGATCTTGCTGGTCACCTTCATCATGTTCTTCCTCATTGCCCACCTTGTGCTGATCTCCCCCTTGGGCTATCGCGAGCCGCGCCAGATCTACCGAATTGTGCGCGAGAAGGCCCGGGTAAGGGGGGCGATGGCCTCCATCGTGGAGTGGCAATCCCTCAAGATGCAGGAATACCGCTATCAGATCCTGATCGCCATTGCCCGCTTCTGGGAGATGTTTGGCGTGCGCCGGCACGTGCGCTCAGACCCGCCCGTGGCCGCCGGCGACTACGACCACGCCCTCCACGTCGACCACCCCGAGGCACCCTCGATTCTTTCCCCTTACATCGAATTGGCCACAGCGCAGCAGTCCCATCGCCGCCGGCCCCGGACCAATGGGAAACCCCGGGCGCGCCGGTCGCGCTCGAAGTCCGTCCGGCCCTGAATCTGCGCCGGGCTCAGGTGCTGAGGGCCGTCGGCTCGGACCCGCAGGTCGAGCGGGCCCGTCAGAGCCGGGGGTCTGTAGGTGATCGGTGATCCGTGATCGGTGATCGGTTGCTCATTGATGGGGCGCAAAGGCACGCTGGCACCCGGTGACCAGGTGCCCGGAGGCCTGGGTGCCCAGGCGCCTGATTGACCGATCCCCTCGTAACCGATCACATTTCCTTCGCCGCCCTCGGCCCTCCTCGGGTAATAGTGACAATTGTCCTCCAGTTTGCGGTGCCGGAGCGCACTGTTGGCGGCCCCGGAAGCTGACTAGACTCTGCGAGTGGCGCCCCTCCGGGGAGCGTAAGCATTGCCCCCGCCGAGGGGGCGGAGCCCATCAGGGAGAGTTGCATGGCAGAGAAGAAAAAGCGGGAGATGCGCCCGATGGAGGGCAACGCGGCGGCGGCTCACGTGGCCTACGCCGTTAGCGAGGTGATTGCGATCTACCCCATCACGCCCAGCTCGCCGATGGGCGAGATTTCCGATGAGAAGGCGGCCGCCGGAGAGAAGAACATCTGGGGGACCGTGCCCACCGTCGTGGAGATGCAATCCGAAGGCGGAGCGGCCGGCGCATTGCACGGCGCGGTGACGAGCGGAGCGCTCACCACCACGTTCACCGCCTCCCAGGGGCTGCTCCTGATGATCCCCAACATGTTCAAGATCGCCGGCGAACTCACGCCGACCGTCTTCCACATCTCCGCCCGGGCGCTGGCCACCCATGCCCTCTCGATCTTCGGCGACCAGAGCGATGTGATGGCCGCCCGGTCCACCGGCTGGGGCATGCTGGCCTCGTGCAACGTCCAGGAGGTGATGGACCTGGCGCTCATCGCCCACGCCTCCACCCTCGAGGCTCGCATCCCCTTCATGCACTTCTTCGACGGGTTCCGCACGTCTCACGAGATCCAGAAGATCGAGGTGCTCACCCAAGACGACATTCGGGCGATGATCGACGAAGACCTGGTCCTCGCTCACCGGATGCGCGGCCTCTCCCCGGAGCATCCAACGATTCGCGGCACCGCGCAGAATCCCGACATCTTCTTCCAGGGCCGTGAGACCGTGAACTTGTACTATTCGAAGACGCCCGCCATCGTTCGCAAGGCGATGGACCGCTTTGCGGCACTTGTGGGCCGGCAGTATCACCTCTTTGATTACGTCGGGGCGCCGGATGCGGAACGCGTCGTCGTGGTCATGGGGTCGGCGGCCGATACCGCTCACGAGGTGGTCGATCGCCTCAACGCCTCCGGTGAGAAGGTGGGCGTTGTCAAGGTGCGCCTGTATCGGCCCTTCGACGCGGCGGCGTTTGTGGCGGCGTTGCCCAAGACGGTGCGTCGCATCGGTGTGCTCGACCGCACGAAGGAGCCCGGCGCCGTGGGTGAGCCCCTCTACACCGACGTCCTGGCCGCCCTGGGTGAGGCGCTCGGGTGCGGTGACCTGCAACCGGCCGCCATGCCGCGCGTCGTCGGCGGCCGCTACGGCTTGGGCTCGAAGGAATTCACCCCGGGGATGGCCAAGGCGGTCTTCGACAACCTGGCCGCTCGGGATCCCAAGAACCATTTCACCGTCGGCATCATCGACGACCTGAGCCACTCCAGCCTGGACTGGGACGACCACTTCCTTTCGGAGCCGGACGAGGCTCACCGGGCGATGTTCTACGGGCTTGGGTCCGACGGGACGGTGGGCGCAAACCACAACTCGATTCGGATCATCGGCCAAGCGACGGACTACTTCGCCCAGGGCTATTTCGCCTACGACTCGAAGAAATCCGGACAGATGACGACTTCGCATCTGCGCTTCAGCCCGGTGCCGATCCGCAGCGCCTACCTGATCGACCAGGCCGAGTTCCTGGCCTGCCATGCATTCCCCTTCCTGGAGCGGTTCGACATCCTGAGCCACCTCAAGCCCGGGGGCACGTTCCTGCTCAATGCGCCCTATCCGGCGGAGGAGGTGTGGGATCAGCTGCCCTTCGAGGTTCAGGAAGGGCTGATCCAAAAGAAGGCCAGGTTCTACGTGATCGACGCCTACTCGCTGGCCAAGTCGCTTGGCCTGGGTGGGAGGATCAACGTCATCATGCAGACGGCCTTCTTTGCCATCTCGGGGGTCATCCCCGAGAGCCAGGCGTTGGAGATGATCCAGCTGGCCGTCGAGGAGTCCTACGGCCACCGGGGCAAGGCGGTGGTCGAGATGAATATCGAGGCCGCCCATCAGGCTCAGAAGCTGATCCGCCAGGTGAGGCTGCCGGCCAAAGCGACGAGCCAGATCCGCAGGCGCCCGCCGGTGCCCGCTGACGCTCCGGAGTTCGTGCGGTCGGTGACGGCCGAGGTGATCGCCAACCGGGGAGATCTCATCCCCACCTCCCTCTTCCCGCCGGACGGCACCTATCCACTCGGGACAACGCGTTTCGAGAAGCGCAACATCGCCCTTGAGATCCCGGTGTGGGATTCGGACGCCTGTATCCAGTGCAACCAGTGCATCTTCGCCTGCCCCCACGCGGCGATCCGGGTGAAGGCTTATGCCGCCGGCTACGCCAACGGCAGCGCCCCGCCCACCTACAAGTCGGTCGAGGCGAAGGGGCGCGAGTTTGCCGGAATGAAGTACACCCTCCAGGTGGCGCCGGAGGACTGCACCGGCTGCGGCGCCTGCGTCTACGTCTGCCCGGCCTATGTCAAGGATGAGAGCGGCGCCAAGACGGATCGCAAGGCGATCCAGATGGCTCCCCAGGCGCCGCTGCGCGAGGCCGAGGCGGCCAACTGGGACTACTTCCTCTCCATCCCCGACACCGACCCGGCGCTCTTCAATCGCTTCACGACCAAGGGCTCGCAATTCCTGCGCCCGATGTTCGAGTTTTCCGGGGCCTGTGCCGGCTGCGGCGAGACCCCGTATATCAAGCTTCTCTCCCAGCTTTTCGGCGATCGGCTTGTGATCGCCAACGCCACCGGCTGTTCGTCGATCTTCGGCGGCAACTTGCCCACCACGCCCTATGCGCCGCGGGCCGATGGCCGCGGGCCGGCCTGGTCGAACTCCCTCTTCGAAGACAATGCGGAGTTCGGCATGGGCATGCGCCTGACCGCCGACAAGCTGGGCGCCTTCGCCCGTGAGCTGCTGGCCCAAACCCATCTCCCTGGTGTGGGATCTCTGGCGCAGGGGATTCTCGCCGCCGACCTGAGCACCCAGGATGCGATCGAGGAGCAGCGCGGGCGTGTAATGGTGCTCAAGGAGTTCATCGAGAAGCAGGACGATCCCGAGGCCCGCCGCCTTCTCGGCGTGGCGGATTTCCTCATTCCGCGCTCGATCTGGGTAGTCGGCGGCGACGGCTGGGCCTACGATATCGGCTACGGCGGCCTCGACCACGTGCTTGCCTCCGGGAGAGACGTCAACGTCCTGGTGCTCGACACCGGCGTCTACTCCAACACCGGAGGCCAATCGTCCAAGGCCACGCCGCGGGGCGCCGTCGCCCGCTTTGCCTCGGCCGGCAAGGACATGCCCAAGAAAGACCTGGGCGCCATCGCCATGACGTACGGCAACATCTATGTGGCCCAGATCGCCTACGGCGCCAACATGACCCAGACAGTGCGGGCCTTCAAGGAAGCCGAAGCCTATCCGGGGCCATCGATCCTGATCGCCTACAGCCACTGCATCAACCATGGCATCGACATGGGCACGGCCACCGACCTGCACAAGCTGGCGGCCGAGAGCGGCTTCTGGCCCCTGTTCCGCTACGACCCGGGGCTGACCGCCCAGGGAAGAAACCCGCTGCAACTGGACTCCAAGGCGCCCTCGGTGGGCGTGGAGGAGTTTATGTACCAGCAAACGCGGTTCAAAACGCTGCGCCAGTCTGACCCAGAGCGGGCCGAGAAGCTCCTGGGGGCCATGCGCCAGGACGTGATCACCCGCTGGAAGTTCTACGAGCAGATGGCGGCTCTCGATCTCTGATCCCGACCGCCAGCCTGATTCGTCCGGGTGGGGGCCGTCCCAAAGGGACGGCCCCTCTTGTTTCCCATGGCAGTGGCGCCATGGGGCGCCGGACCGGTTGCGGGGGCATGACAACCGGCCCGCGGCATATGTGACAACCGTCACTAACAGGAACCCGCCCACTCGCTAGAATCTGTCATGTACATGTATTCCGATATGTGCATAACCGCCTATTGGGACGCACGTTCGGGGGCCGAGATGCCAAGGGTTCAGGAAGAAGAAATCAACTCTCTGCACGCCGGGGTCTGCGCGGGGTTGGCCGATCCCAAGCGGATCATGATCC
>DATEAV010000078.1:0-2466 GCA_035288185.1 Anaerolineales bacterium
GCCCTTTCGATCCCCCCGTCCCATCCGGCCCGCCTCCCAGGTCGTTCACCACCACCCGGGCCCCCCGCCGCGCCAGCTCCAGCGCATACGCCCGTCCCAGCCCCCCGCCCCCGCCCGTCACGATCGCCACCCGGCCATCCAAGCGGATCTCCGCCGCTTTGCGGGACTTCTCTTCCTTCTCCCGTCGCGCCTCCTCGGCCAGCGGCACGGCTTTCCAGAAGTACCCCGTAAACCCGCGCTCGCGGTCGACGGCGTGCTTGCGGAAAGCCATGCGGGCCGGCAGGCCCACTTCCAGGTCATCTTGCTCGCAGTCGGTGAAGTCGGCCATCATGCGGCCGCCGCCTTCGAATTGGATCATGCCGTAGATCGCCGGCGGATCGACCGAATAGGCGAGCATGTCGCCGGTGAAGGACTTCACTCTGGCAGGGACGTCGGCAAAACGGTAGTCGTCTTGGGAGTGCACAGCTCCGCAAGCCGGGTTGACGCAGACGTCCATCCTGGGATATTGGGGCGTGCCGCATTGGCGGCAGATCCCGCCGACGAGGCCCAGGATCATCTTGCGGTTGCGCCAGAGGGCGGTGAGGGCGGTTTGGGATGGCGCCTCCGCTCGGATCCCGGTCTCGGTGATCACGAGGTCCCGGAACTTGAGATACTTCATGTAGTTCTCGGTGGTTTTCTTGTTGGCCAGGGCTGCCTGAAGGCCATACCTTCTCGGCAGCCCCAGAATGGCCTCAGTGACCTCGAAGCAGAGCGCGTCGCTCCCCTGCCCAAAGCCGGCGACGACGATCCGCTCTCCCGGCTTGGCCTGCTCAAGCGCCCCGACCAGCATCAGCAGGGGATGGGCCGCGCCCGTCTCCCCGCAGGCCTCGTGGAGATTGTCGCCGATCTTCTCCGGCGACGCACCCAGGGCCCGGGCGATCCCGGCGTGCTCGCGCTTGAAGAAGCAGGGGAAGACCAGCTTCTGAACGTCGGCCATCGTCATGCCGAGCTTGGCCAGAAGCCCGCTCACGGCCTCGGGGATGATTTTCGAATAGCCCTCATCACGGATCCAGCGCTCCTCCCACGTGTAGTCGAAGCGCCGCTGGGCCGCCCGATAGTGGCTGACAAAGTCGTAGGAGAGGGAGTACGACCCCTTGAACTCGGCAATCACATTATCGGATCCGATGAGCAACGCGGCAGCGCCGTCGCCGAACCACATCTCGTAGAACGAGCCGGCCTTGGCCTCGCGCGCGTCCGCCGCCGCCACCAGCACCTGCCGGGCCGCCCCGGCGGCGGCGACGTCGAGCGCGGCGGCGAGGGCCGAGGTGCCGGCCTTCAGCGCCGAGGTGAAGTCCGCGGTGCGGATATCGTCCCGCAGCGCGAGCGCCGTCGAGGCGATGCCCGAGTTGAGGCGGTCGGCGTAGGGCAGCGTCGTCGAGGCCAGGTAGAGCCCGTCCACCTGTGAGGGTTCGAGCCCGTCCAGGCAATGCCTCGCCGCCGCCACCGCCATGGTGAGGCTGTCTTCATCCCAGCTGCACATGGCGCGCTCGCCCTGCGCCACCATCACGGTGGCGGGGGTGAGCCAGCTCATCTGCTGGTAGATGCTCATCCGGTTGAGGCGCAGCCGGGGGATGTAGGCTCCGTAGGAGATGATCCCGGTCATGTCGCGTCCTCCCCGTTCGTTTGGCTGCGCCCTAGAGTCGCCAGAGCTTTTGCACGAGCTGCGATTTCATCAGATCCCCTTCGATCTTTAGCTTGCCCGAAGTGTAGGCCTTCATCGGGGGCAGCTTTCCTCCCACCATCGCCAGGAAATCCTCGTCGGCCATTTTCAGCGTCGTCGTCGGCTTCGCGTGCTTTCCCTGCCCGATCTGGCACGCGCCGTTTTTCACCACGGCATGCCACTCGCCGCCTCCGGCTCCCGAGATGCTGAACTGAAACACGGCCTCCACCCCGGTTGCGGCGCGAGCGTCGAACCGTTCGCTCATCCGCTCGAACACCTGCGCCGCGTTGCCGTCTCGCGCTGCCGCCTTCGGCGCTCCTGGTGATGCCTTTTCAGGATGACCGGCCAGCATCCCTCCCAAGGCCGCATTCGCGTCGTGATATTCCCGACCACCGGCCAGGGAGATAATCTGGGCCCAGTTGGCGGCGACCTCTTCCGCAGTCGGAAGCCAATCTCTCTCCGCAAGAACGGCGCCCGGGCCTGTGAGGATCGCCGCCCGGCTGAAATGACCCATACCGGCGCTATAGACTCCGCCACTGGCCGGGCACTCTTCGGAACACAAATAGATCACCAGCGGCGCCACCGCCTCCGGCTTCAGCGCTCCTCTCATCTCATCCGGCAACAGTTCCTCCGTCAGCCGCGTCACCGCCAAGGGCGCCACCGTGTTCACCTTGATCCCGCTCTTCTCCCCCTCCAGCTTCAACGTGTTCATCAGCCCCACCAGCCCCATCTTCGCCGCACCGTAGTTCGCCTGCCCAAAGTTCCCA
>DATEAV010000079.1:0-2317 GCA_035288185.1 Anaerolineales bacterium
GACCGCACGGGCAGGCCGTCGCGCTCCGAATTCCGCGCCAGCTACGCCGTCACCAGCGCCCCGACCTCGCGAGCCTCACTTCAGATCGGCGAGGCCACGATCGACGGCGGTGAGGCGTTTGTCGATCTGAGGGTCTCATCAGGCTACGGGGGTGTTCTGTTCCTGGGCGGCCCGTACGACTATCAGGCAGTTGCCCATCTCGTCCAGCAAGACGGGGAGTGGCGCTTGCTCGATATGCCCTCAGAATGGTGGGACTACTCCTGGTACTTTGAGGAAACGTGGCCCTATCCGGGGAGCTCGCCGGAGTTCCCGGCGCCGATCGATTGAGTCAGGAGGGGGGTCATGCGAACCGCCCGCCGCGTCTATCTGTACGCTGTTTCGTTCATCAGCCTTCAGGCTGTCATGTGGTCCGCCATTGGCGCCGGCCGTCTGGCGCTGGATCTGCGTGAGGCCCGGGCCGATTTCGCGTTGTTTCTTCCCGCCTACCTGTCAGCCTTCATCGTGGGTCTGCCCTTCCTCTTGATTCACTGGCTGACCGCCCAGCGCTTGGCTTCGAAGGATAGCGAGGAGCGGAGCGCCGCTTTCCGAGCCTTCTTTCACTTCGCGGTCCTGACCTCCGCGGCGATCCCGGCTCTGCTTACGCTCCTCGAGGCGATCCAGCACCTCGCCTCCCTCGCGCTCGGCGTTGCAGATCCCTGGTCCTTCTTCGGCCCGACGCGGCCACTCCCCGGGCAACTCCTGGAGATGGCCATCAGCGGCGGGGTCTGGCTGTTCGCCTGGCGGCTTGCCGCCGCCGACGCCCGGGCCATCCCCGAGGCCGGCACGCGGGCGAGCCTGCACCGCCTATACCGATATCTCATGACCGCCTTCGGCCTTGCCCTCACCGCCTCGGCCGCCGGGATGTTCCTTTACATGCTTCTCGGCTCTCGGACCGAGTCCGCCTCGGCGATGGCGGATCGGCTGGCGCTCGGCCTGGCCCAGGCCGCGGTGGGCGCTCCCCTTTGGGTGATCTCATGGCGGATCGTTCAGCGGGCCTACGCCTCCGGCGGCGAGGAGACCGAATCCACCATCCGCAAGGTCTACCTCTACATCACATGCCTCGTAGGCTCCCTCGGGGTGATGGTTGCCGGCGCAGGCGTCCTGACCCTCTTGCTGCAGAGAGCCCTCGGAGTTTCCCAGGGCGAAGGACCGTGGACGAGCTGGCTTGGCCGCCCGGTGACGGTGATCGTCGTCGGCGCCGCGGTGTGGGCCTATCATGCTCGCGTCCTGGGCACGGAGGCACGGCCCGGCACGCAGGCCGCTGTCCCGGGTGCCGAGATCCGCGAGACCTATCACTATCTCGTCGCCGCGCTCGGTTTGGGCGCGACGGTGATCGGGGCCCTCTTCCTCGCCGACACCCTCTCCGGCGCCGTGGCCGGCGCCTGGTTGCCGGGGATGCGCATTCCGCTCAGCAATGGGCTGGCCACTCTGGCAGCGGGTGTGCCGGTCTGGCTAGCGTCGTGGGGGCGCATGCAGCGCCTCGCCCTGCAATCCGGCGAGGCCGGCGAGGTGGCGCGCCGATCGGTCGTCCGCCGCGGGTATCTATATCTCTTCGCTCTCGCCGGAGCGATCGGCCTCTTGGCCAGCCTGGCAGCGCTCGTCAACCTGCTTCTCTCGCTTCTTCTCGGAGGAGAAGCCGATGCGCCGCTCACCACGGCCTGCCGCCCCGCTCTGAATGCGCTGCTCTTCAGCGCCGTCCTCGGCTATTCACTCCACACCATCCGGGCCGACGTTCGCCGCGAAAGACGATCGCGGGCGGAGGTTTTGGCGGACTTCCCCATTGCCCTCGTCGGGCCCGAGGCCTGGACCGCCCGGTTCCGCGCAACCCTCAATCACTCCCTCCCTGGTGTTTCGCTCCACGAGCATCTCTCCGAGGACCTCTCGGCCGCGCTCAACGACTCCCGAGCCGTCCTCTTCCCCGCATCACTTCTGGCTTCATGGCCCGAACCGGATCGGGCGCGGCTGAGCGCCTACGGCGGGCTGCGGCTCCCCGTCCCGGAGAACGAGCCTCAGTGGGGTTGGGTGGGCCTCGTCGACCGCTCGCAGGCCTGGCAGGCGGAGCAAGCCGCCCGCGCCATCGAGCTCGCAGCCTTCGGTCAGCCGGTCCGCTCGCCCAAGGCCATAAGCCCGTGGGCTATCGCCGGTGGCGTGTTGTTGTTGGTGATCTTGATCCCGCTGGCGATTTCCCTGATCTTCGCCCTGGTGAGCCTGGCGGGCATCGAGTGAGGTGGAACGCCGACGCGCCTGTGGCCCCTCCTCCGCCGGGTGGCCCAGGCGA
>DATEAV010000080.1:0-4611 GCA_035288185.1 Anaerolineales bacterium
GGCCATGCGCTCCATGTCGACCACGATGTTCATCGCCGCCACCACCGCGCGTAGATCGCCGGCGGCCGGCTGCTGGGTGGCGATCAAGGCCAGGCAGGCCTCCTCCACCCGGAACCTTAGCTCGTTGATCGCGGCATCATCCTCGATCACCTGCTTGGCCAGGAGCCGATCCCTCTGGCGGAGTGACTCGAGCGCCCGCTCCAACGCCTGATCGACCAGGCCGCCAAGGCGCAGGATGTCTTCGCGCACCCGCGCGAACTCCCGATCGTAGAGCGTCCGCTGCACTCGCATCTCGCCCACCTCCTCCCTCCCGGCTATCCGTGACGCCCGGTGATGTAGGCCTCGGTCTGCGGGTTGCCGGGACGGGTGAAGACGTTCTCGGTCTCACCAAACTCCACCAGCTCGCCAAGCCAGAATAGGCCCGTCCGGTCGGAGACCCGGGCCGCCTGCTGCATGTTGTGGGTGACGATGACAATCGTGTAGTCTTGCTTGAGTTGCTGCATCAGGTCTTCGATGTGCAGGGTGGCAATCGGATCCAGGGCCGAGCAGGGCTCATCCATCAGGATCACATCCGGCTCCACGGCCAGCACACGGGCGATGCACAGCCTCTGCTGCTCGCCCAGCGACAGCTCCAACGCCTCGGCCTCCAGATCCCCCCGGACCACATCCCACAGCGCCGCCCGACGCAACGACTCCTCCACTCGCTGCTGTAGCTCCAACCGGCCGGAGGCCATGCCCAGGACCCGCGGCCCAAAGGCCACGTTGTCGAAGATCGACTGCGGAAACGGGTTCGGTTTCTGGAAGACCATCCCCACCCGGCGACGCAAATCGGCGACGTCGACCCCCGGCGCGTAGAGATCGGCTTCGTCGAGCAGGATCGTCCCTTCCAGCCGAGCCCCCGGGATGACATCATTCATTCGATTCAGGCAGCGAAGAAAGGTGGACTTCCCACAGCCGGAGGGGCCGATCAGGGCGGTGATCTCATTGGGGAGGATGTCAATCGAAACCCGGCTCAGCGCCCGCACCTCGCCGTAGTAGAAATCCAGATCGCGGACGCGTATCTTCGGGGCTCCATCTTCCGGGCTCATCTTGCGCATTGTACACCCATCCCCCCGGCGGCCCTGCGAAGAGCTCCTTGAGACCAGAATGGGCCGGCGCTATAATCTCGTCCGAATGCGCCACCCAGCCCGGTCCGTCATCCTCGCCTTGATCCTCAACCTTGCTCTCACCGGCTGCGCGAACTCAGGCGGCGCCGGAGGGACCCCTGGCGTCCCTTCCACCACCATCGAGAACAAGGGCTCCGATACGATGGTGAATCTCGCCCTGGCCTGGGCTGAGGCCTATCAGGCCCAGCGCCCGGCGGTGCGCATTTCGGTCACCGGCGGGGGCTCCGGCACTGGGATCGCCGCGCTCATTAATGGCACGCTCGACCTGGCCAACGCTTCCCGCCAGATCAAAGACGAGGAACGGCAAGAGGCGGAAGCCAACGGGGTGGCTCCGGTGGAGGTTGTCGTCGCCCGCGACGCCATCGCCATCGTCGTCAACCCTGCCAACCCGGTCGATCAGTTGACCATCGCTCAGATCTCCGATATCTACAGCGGGAGGATCAACAACTGGGCCGAGGTCGGGGGGGAAGACCGCCCGATCGTGCGCCTTTCCCGGGAGACCAACTCCGGCACCCACGTCTATTTCCTTGAACAGGTGCTGCGCGGGGGCGCCAGCGACGACTCGACCCTCTTCTCCCCCACCACCCTGCTGCTGCCGTCTTCGGAGGGGATCAGCGCCGAGATTCGACAGAATCCCAATGCCATCGGGTACGATGGCCTCGGATACGTCACGCCCGATATGAAGGTGGTCGCGGTGGCCCCCACGCCCGAGGGCCCTTTCACCTACCCCTCACCCGAGACGGTGAACGCCGGCACCTACGCGATCGCGCGCGACCTCTACATCTATACGAACGGCGAGCCTCAGGGCGAGGTGGCGTCCTACCTGGAATGGATCCTGGGGCCGGAGGGCCAGGCGATCGTGACCGAGCTGGGATTCGTCCCCATCACTCCTTGAGGTAGAGATGCGCGAAGCGACTTGGGGAGAGTTCGTCGTCACCCGTTTGATCCGGGCCGCAGGCTATTCGGCGATCCTATTCATCGCGCTCATCTTCCTCTTCCTGGTGCGCGAAGGCGTCCCCGCCCTTTTCGAGGCGCCCCTCACGGTGTTGGCCGGGGCGCGCTGGTATCCGATCGAGGGGCATTTCGGCCTGCTTCCGCTGATCGGCGGCTCGGCCGTCGTCACCCTGGGCGCGGCTATCATCGCCGTCCCGTTCGGCCTGGGCACGGCGATCTTCATCGCCGAGATCGCCCCGCGCTGGGTGCGCGAAGTCCTCAAGCCGCTGGTGGAGGTGCTGGCCGGCTTGCCCTCCGTGATGCTCGGGTTCCTCGGCATGCTGGTTCTCGCCCCCTTTCTGCGGGAGGCCTTCAACCTTCCCACCGGTCTCACCGCGCTGGCGGGAGCGGTGCTTCTCGCTGGCATCTCGCTCCCCACCATCGTCAGCGTCGCCGAGGACGCACTCGACACGGTGCCTCGCTCGTATCGGGAGGCCGGCCTGGCACTTGGCGCCACAAAGTGGCAGACGATCTGGCGCGTCACGCTGCCGGCGGCCGGCTCAGGGGTGCTCACCGCGATCATGCTGGGGCTGGGGAGGGCGATCGGAGAGACCATGGCGGTGATGATGGTCACCGGCAACGCCCCGGTCGTTCCCGGCGGCCCGGGAGCCCTCTTCGGCCCGGTGCGCACGATGACGGCCACCATCGCGGCCGAGATGGGTGAGGTGGCCAACGGCAGCATTCACTATCATGTGCTGTTCCTGATCGGCATCCTTCTCTTCTTCATTTCCTTAATCGTGAACCTGATCGCCTCCAGCCTCGTCTTTCGGCAGCGCAAGCGAGCCGAGAGGATCCTCTCCTGAGCGGCGACGATGAGAGGCGCCGCGGAATCCTCTACAGACGGCGAGACGGGATGACAGCCTCCTCTCCCACTTCAGCCTCGATCCGTCAGGCAAGGCGCAAGGTCATTCAGCGCCTGGGCTTCGGCGCGCTGGCCCTCCTCACCCTGGCGACAGCCGCGCCGATTCTTCTCGTGCTGGGCTACATCCTCCTGCAGGGGGCCCCTGCCATCTCCCGGGAGTTTCTCACCGGCTTCCCAACGGACGGGATGCGCGCCGGGGGCATTCTCCCGGCCATCGTCGGCACCTTCTGGCTCACGCTCGGCACCGCGGTCGTGGCCGTCCCTCTTGGCGTCGGCGCGGCAATCTACCTGGCCGAGTATGCGCCCGAAAACCGGCGCACCCGAGCCATCCGGATCGCCATCGTCAATCTGGCGGGCGTCCCCTCCGTCGTCTACGGCCTCTTCGGCCTCGGCCTCTTCGTCCTCTTCCTGCGCTTCGGCACCAGCATCCTGGCCGGCTCGCTCACGCTTTCGATCATGACTCTCCCGGTGATCATCAGCACAGCCGAGGAAGCCCTGCGCGCCGTCCCCTATAGCTTCCGAGTGGTGAGCATTTCCCTGGGGGGCACGCGCTGGCAGACCGTCCGCCGAATCGTCCTGCCTCAAGCCCTGCCCGGGATTCTCACCGGCGTCATCCTCGGCCTGGAGCGCGCCGCCGGCGAGACCGCCCCGATTCTCTTCACCGTGGCGGCCTTCTTCTTGCCGCGCCTGCCCCACTCGCCCCTCGACGCCACGATGGCCCTGCCGTATCACCTCTTCGTCATCTCCACCCAGGTGCCCGGAATGCCGATCCGAATCCAATACGGCACCGCCCTGGTGTTGCTCACCTTCGTCCTCAGCATGAACGTGATCGCCTCCCTCATCCGCTTGCGCGCCCGCGCCCGGAGACAGTGGTGAAGATGATCCAGGTGATCTAGGCCATGAATGATCGCACGAGGACATGCGCCGTCACCCTCGGATCCGATTGGACTGATGCAGAGCCCTTCATGTCTTGTAGCTTTCCGCCTCACCCCGTTCGGGCCGCGCCCTGGCGGGCGCAGCCAGCCGGGGCGGACGGCCCCCCTACCCCGGCAGATCCTCATCGCACAGGCGATGAGACCAAATGCCGGGGGTCCCTCCGCTCACCTGCACTGCACATGCGTGCACACCTGCCCTGGCGGGCGGTGCCAGGGAGTGCAGGTGCAAGTGGCGCTCCGGGATGCACGCGAAGGGGTCGGGGGTGGGGGCCATTGAAGTCGCGCCGGCCGCAGACAGGGCGCGACTGGGCCGATCCGGGATTACTTCACAGGATCACCGGATGATAACGATAGACGACAAGATCGTCATCGAAAACCTGAACGTCGCCTACTCGGACGGCACCGAATCCCTCCGCAACATCAATCTGCGAATTCGCGCCGGCGCGATCACCGTATTCTTCGGGCCGGCGGGCGGCGGCAAATCCACTCTGCTGCGCACCATCAACCGCCTCAACGACCTGGCCGATGTCGTCGCCCTCACCGGCCACGTCTGGCTCTACGGAGAGGACGTCCTTTCCCCCGCTACCGACACGATCGCCCTCCGCCGCAAAGTCGGCATGGTCTTCGCCCGCCCCGTGGCCCTGCCGATGTCGGT
>DATEAV010000081.1:0-9194 GCA_035288185.1 Anaerolineales bacterium
AGGACGCCGCCCTCCCTGGCGGACCAGGACTGGTTCTCCGGCCGGATCTCCCGGCCACACCCGACGCAGCGGAAGAGCTCAGGCCGATACCCCACCTGCTCCAGCAGACGCAATTCATAATGGCGTACAACGACCGCCGGATCGGCTCCCTCGGAGAGACGGCCGAGCGTCTCGACCAACAGCCGATACAGCGGACGGTTCTCCTCGGCGACGGCGAAGCAATCCAGGACCTCGACGGCGTAGGCCGCGTGCCCAAGCCGGACGAGGTCGTCCCGCAGTCCGGGGAAGAGATCCACGGCCTCGGCCTGCGTGACGACGTCCAGGTCGCGACCACGCGCCAAGAGCAGGTCGCCTCGCGAGAAAAGTTCGAGGTGGCCCGCCTTCCGCGACCTTGGCCGGCGCACACCTTTGGCGACGACCCGCAGCTTCCCATAGCCCGGGGTGTAGATCGTGAGCAGGCGATCCGCCTCGCCGAGTTCTTGGCGGCGCAGGACCACCGCCTCGGTGCGATAGACCCGCTCGCGCGAGGGCATGCGAGGATTATACTCCAGCGGCCTCAGCGAAATCATCGCCGGCCGGCCATCGTGGAGAGCTCCGCCTCGGGGATCGCGGGCCTGCGTCACCAGCCGCCTGCGCCGGCTTCAACCCACCGGGTTGATCCGGTGGATGAATGGCCTTTGGGGCGTCCCGGCGCCGACCCGTCCCGAGTACAATCCTGCCCAAAGGAGCAGCCATGCCTCCAAGCGACATCGCACTGATCGGGCTCGGTGTTATGGGCCAGAATCTCGCACTCAACATGGCTCGCCACGGCTACCGGGTGGCAGTGTTCAACCGCACGGCGTCGGTCACCGAGAGGTTTCTTCATGAGCGCCTTGCCGGCGAGCCCATCGAGGGTGCTCCCACGCTGGCCGACCTCACCCGGCGGCTCTCCCGCCCGAGGAAGCTGCTCCTCATGGTGAAGGCCGGAGGGCCGGTCGACGCAGTCATCAGCGAGCTGCGCCCCCACCTCGAGCCCGGCGATATCGTCATCGACGGGGGCAACTCGCATTTCCTGGATACCGCCCGCCGGGAGGAGGAGCTTGCCGCGGCCGGCCTGAAGTTTATCGGGGCGGGGGTGTCCGGCGGTGAGGAAGGCGCCTTGCGCGGACCGAGCATCATGCCCGGCGGGCCTCGAGAGGCCTATGAGGCCGTTGCCGGGATCCTCACGGCCATAGCCGCCCGCGCCCCGGACGGCTCTCCGTGTGTGGCGTACCTGGGGCCGAAGGGCGCCGGCCACTACGTCAAGATGGTCCACAACGGCATCGAATACGCCGTGATGCAGCTCATCGCCGAGACGTACGACTTGCTCGGCCGCGGCCTGCGGATCCCGACGGCGGAGCTGGCCGGCCTTTTCGCCGAGTGGAATCGGGGCGAGCTTTCCTCCTTCTTGATTGAAATCACGGCCAGGGTCCTCGCCCACCCCGACCCGGAGAGCGGACGGCCACTGGTCGAGGCCATCCGAGACGAGGCCGAGCAGAAGGGCACCGGCCGCTGGACCGTTCAAGATTCGCTCGACCTCGGGGTGGCCATTCCCACGATCGGGGCCGCCGTCGAGGCGCGCATCCTGTCGTCGATGAAGCAAGAGAGAACGGCTGCCTCACAAGTGATCCAGGCGACCGCGCGCCGGCCGAGGCGATCCCAGGCTCACGTCGAGGATGCGCGGAATGCGCTCATTTGCGGCCTGGTGTGCGCCTATGCCCAGGGGATGGCACTCCTGCGCGCAGCCTCCGCTGCCCATGCCTTCGGCATCGACCTGGCCGAGACGGCACGCATCTGGCGCGCCGGGTGCATCATTCGCGCAGCCATGCTGGAAGAGATCCGGGCCGCGTTCGCCCGGCAGCCCTCGCTCCCGAATCTACTTCTGCATGGGGCCTTTCGCGATCAGGTCCGGGAGCGCGAGGCGAGCTGGCGTAGAGCGGCGAATCTCATGATCGAATGCGGCCTTCCCGCCCCGGCGACGACCGCCTCCCTCGCCTACTTCGATGCCTACCGGGCGGAACGGCTCCCCGCCAACCTGATCCAGGCCCTCAGGGACTACTTCGGGGCTCACACCTATCGGCGCGTGGATCGGGAGGGGACGTTTCACACGGACTGGACCGAAGGCGGCCCAGGGACCCGTGAGAACACGCCCCGCAACAGCTAGAAGATTCGGCCCCCGCAGTAGCGGAGCTCGCAGAGAACCAGCGCACCTTTGGGGACTTGCTCGACTCCCCGGAATCGGGCGATCTCGCCTGCGGTGTCGTTGCGATACGTGCAGGGCCCCTCACCGCGAACGGTTGGACCCCGGAAGGGATAGTCGGAGGGCACATCCCGCAGCGCAGCCTGGAGAAGAGCGCCTATGGGCCACGCGGCGTAGGGGCGACGACTGCTCCGCTGGCAGTCCCTCCCGCGGCGTAGGTGCGACTCTTGGCTCGCACAAGGAACTCGGCAAGGTCGGGGGGAGACGGTGGATGGATCATCGGCTTCGCTCCAGCGGCGGGTGTCTTAGCGAGTCGCACTCCCATGCTGCCCCTGGGCCCCCAGCAGACACTCCATCATCCCGAGGTGCCGGCTGTCGTGGACCAGCCAATTCAGAATCGCCTCGCCGGCGGGCATCTCTTTCCACTCCGCCCCGTGGCGGTCCTGGACTCTCCGACGAAACTGGCCGTCGCTCACTCCGCCAATAGCCCGGTCGGCCTCTGTGAATGCCCTCTCGGCATACTCGAGAAGGGCCTGCTTTCGGGGAAAAGGCAGAAAGGAGAGGACTTCGTCCGCCATCCCCAGGCCTGTCTCGGCGAATCCAAGATTCGCCCTATCGAACCCCCACTGCGCCGCCAGCCCGTCCATCTCCCATATCTGGACACCGGTGCCGGCGATCATCTCTTGAAGGTAGTCGGCCCAGCGTGCCAGGTGCCACACATGAAACGCAATCGAGGGGGTAGTCTCATTTGGCCGCCACAGCAGCTGCTGGTCGTCAAGAGGGCGGACGAGCTTGAGCACGAGGGCATGCCTCCCCCGGTAATACTCGGCGATGGTGTCCATAATCTGAGCGCGCATTGCTTCCCTCCCGCAACTGCCGGATAGAGGTGCATTGGGTTCTCTCCTCCGCCTCGAGGCCCCCAGAGCCCCGGTTCGAGCCGGTTACGCCTTCTCTACAGCTGGCGCGACTTCAATGGCCCCCACCCCCGGCCCCTTCGCGTGCATCCCTGAGCGGAGCGAAGGGACCCCCGGCAGTTGCTCCCATCACCTATCTAGTGAGGATCTGCCGGGGGAGGGGAGGTTACCTAAGGACGCGTCCTTAGACCTTCATCCCCCTCTCCACTTTCACAAAATGCGTGGGGGAATCGTGACAAGCGGAGAGGGGGGTAAGGTGGAAGGCTACAAGCCATGAAGGGCATTGCATCAGTGCAATCGGATACGAGGGTTGTTTGCGCATGTCCTCGTCCGATTCATTCACAGCCTCTCAGCCTCCGCGGGGAGAGTCGATGCATTTTCACCCCAGTGCTATGAGGCCAACCCCGGCCAGACACAGCCCCACTCCCAGCCATTGTCTTGCTGAGATTTGCTCATGCAGGATCACTCCGGAGAGGATAACGGTGGACCCGGGGTACATCGAGGCGAGCACGGCCGCGATATCCAGCCGCGTGAGCTGTGTTGCCAGCAGGTAGAGGACATTCCCCCCGGCATCGAGCACCCCGGCGAGGAGCGCGACCGGATTGCCGGCAGGGGCCGGGAGCCGCTGCCGCTGGAGCCCAAGAACAAGGAGCGCCGCGCAGAGCGCCGCGAGCTTGGCCACAACCAGAGGTGAGAACAGCAGCCCCGGCTGGACTTGGGCCACGAGAACGAAAAAGCCGCCGAAGCCAAGCCCGGCCAGGATCCCGACCCCGAGGCCTCCCTCAGCAGCGCCTTCCTTGGAAGGCAGGGATTTGCTCACAAGCCAGATCCCCAGCATGCCGAGCGCAATCCCCGCGATGTGAAGCCGCCCGGGGATCCCCTCCATGACAAAGCTCACGACGACGGGAACGGTCGCGCCAACCACTCCCGCGGTTGGAGCGACTACGGCCGCCCTGCGACCGGCCAACCCTCGATATAGAGCCGCCATCCCAATCGCGCCCGAGACGCCGGCCAGAGAAGCCCAGCCAACGCTGGTTGGAGAAGGGATCGCTTCACGACGCCCAAAGGCCAGGAGAAGGAGCGCCAGGAGGCCCGAGAGAGAGGCCAGAGCGACAACCTGGTATTGGGAACTCCGCCGCGCGGCGAAGCCCCCGGCGAAGTCGCCGCTCCCCCAAACGACTGCGGAGGCCAGGGCGGACAGGGGACCTAGAAGGTGCAAGAGAACCTCTCGCGTCAGCTTTGTCCGTGGTCGGGGAGTGTCATTCTACAAGCCCGTGAACCAATGCTGTACCCAACCGACGAGGACCCTTCTCCTCGGCTGGCGCGTTCGGGATGGCCCCCACCCCGTTCGGGCCGCGAAGCCCTCCCGAAGGACATCGGGACGATGCGGCCCGCCGGGGCGAGACGGCCCCTGACCCCTCCCCCGGCAGTTGCTCCCATCACCTGGGTGATGAGGGTTTGCCGGGGGAGGGGAGGTTACCTAAGGACGCGTCCTTAGACCATCATCCCCCTCTCCGCTTTCGCACAATGCCTGAGGGAATCGCGACACGCGGAGAGGGGGTAAGGGGGGTGAGGTGGAAAGCTACGAGAGATGAAGGGCGCTGCATGAGCGCAATTGGATGCGAGGGAGGCTTGCGCATGTCCTCACCGGATTCATCCACAACCTCTACGGGTGAGCAATCACCGAATCCGCCCGGTATGGCAGCCGGCGCGGCGTGGCGCCGGGCTGTCCCTGTCGGTCTCCATTCCAGGCAGGCCGAGGGATAGTCGCGCGCGGTCGGTCCTATGCAGACGCCGAGTTGCTTCCCGGTCAGCGGCGACTGAGGTTCGCGGGGCCAAAGGCGTCGGGGAGCAGATCCTCTGCCGTCGTTTCCGCGATGAGCCTGCCCTGCCCATCGGCGATGAAGACAACGATCTTCGGGCCAAACTCCGTGAGCACCTGCCGGCATGAGCCGCAGGGTGTCCCTCCGTCGGCGGTGACGACCGCGATCGCAGAGAAATCCCGCTCGCCTTTCGATACGGCAGAAAACACCGCCGACCTTTCGGCGCACATCCCTGTGGGGTAGGCGGCGTTCTCGACGTTGACCCCCTCGTAGATGGTTCCCGACCTGGCCAGGAGAGCCGCGCCCACCAGGTAGCCGGAGTAGGGCGCGTAGGCGCGCTGGCGCGCCTGCTGGGCCCGGGCGATCAGCTCATCGCGTTGATGAGGTGGAATTGCCATCTTCCTCCGCCTCCGGGGAGGCTGCCGCAAGGGCGGCCGCCCGCACTTTCCGGATTCTCCGCCCGCTCACCTGCTCGACCACCAGCCGCAGCCTGCCGGCCTCCACCGCCTCCCCCGGCGCCGGCACACGCCCCAGTCGGCTGTAGACCAGCCCTCCCAGCGAGTCGTTGGCTTCCTTGGGAAGCTCCACTCCCAGGATCTTTTCCACGTCGTCCAGAGCAATCCGCCCGCTGAAGGTTGTTGAGCCGTCCGGGTGGCGCTGGAAGAGCGGTTCTTCGGCGGCATCGTATTCGTCGCGAATCTCCCCAACGATTTCCTCGACGATATCCTCGATCGTCACCAACCCGGCCGTTCCCCCGTATTCATCGACCACAATGGCCATGTGTACCCGCTTGGCCTGAATCTCTTCGAGAAGGTCGTCCACCTTCTTGGCTTCCGGGACGTAGTACGCATCCCGGGCCAGATCCCCTACGGTCTTCACGGGCGAAACCCCTCGCAGCGCCGCCAGGAGGTCCTTGGCATACAGGAGCCCGACGACGTTGTCGATCGTGCCCGAATAGACCGGAGCCCGCGAGTGACCGGCCTCAAGCAGCGCATCGGCCGCCTCCTCCAGCGGCGTGGAGGCATCAAAGGCAAGGATATCCATTCGCGGGATCATCAGCTCGCGCGCCAGGGTGTCGCCCAACCGGAAGATGGAGTAGATCATCGCCTTCTCCTCTTCCTCAATCGCCCCGCCTTCCTCGCCGGCATCGACGAGGGTCATGATGGCTTCCTCGGTGACGATCGCATGCTCGCGGCCGGCCCCCTGCCCCGCCAGGGCCACCGCCAGCCTCTCCCTCAACCAACCGAGGGGCATGAACAACCAGACCGCGGCCGCCGCGAGCGGAGCCATCCGCACCGCCCATCGCTCCGGGCTGCGCAGGACGATGTTCTCGCAGACCAGCTCGATAAGCCCCAGCCCGATCCCAGCTGCGACCAGAACGACGATCAGGGCAATCGGCCCGGGCAGAGCGGCGGCCGTCATATAAATGCCGGCGACCAGGGCCACCACCGCGAGGCGGAGCACGCCTCGCCCGGCGTTCAGCGAGGCAATCAACCGGCTCGAATTCGCCGCCACTCGCGCCGCTAGAGCGGCCCCAGGCATCTCCGAAGCCGCCCATTCCTGCAGGCGCGAGAGACGGCTGTTGACGAGGGCCGCCTGCCCCAAGACAACGATCAGATTGGCGACCGCGGCGACCACGAGCCAGAAGAGGAGGGAAGGGACCTCAGGCACGACCTTTCAGCTTTCGTATCACCCGCGCCGGCATTCCCACGGCCAGGCTTTCATCGGGGACATCCTTCGTTACCACCGATCCCGCACCCGTGGTCGCTCCCTTGCCCACCCTCACGGGGGCCACCAGCAGGGAGTCGCTCCCGATGAACGCCTCGTCGCCGATCTCAGTCCGGTGCTTCGTGCCATCGCGACCGAAATTGCAGGTGATCGTGCCGGCGCCGATGTTGACGCCCTCTCCGATCGTGGCGTCACCCAGGTAGGAGAAGTGACCCATCTTGGTACCGGGGCCCAGGGTGGTGTTCTTGACCTCACCGAAGTTGCCCACATGAACGCCCTGCATCAGATGCGCGCCCGGCCGAAGATGCGAGAACGGCCCAACGTCGGAGCCCTGCTCTACGACCGAGCCCTCCACCACCGAGGCGACGATCCGGCAATGGTCTCCCACCCTGGAATCTCGCACGATGGCGTTCGGGCCGATCGTGCTGTGGCGGCCGACGACCGTCGTTCCCCACAGATGCGTGTTGGGAAGCAGGGTTGTGTCAGGACCGATCTCCACCTCCGGCCCGATGTAGGTGGTCGCCGGATCGGCCATCGAGACTCCGGCCAGCATCCACTTCTGATTCACCCTGCGGCGCATCGCCGCCTCAGCCTCGCCGAGATGCGCGAGCGTGTTCACTCCGATCAGCTCGTCGGAGTCAACCACCTGCAGCCCCGCCACCTCACCCCCCTGGCGGGCTGCAGCCTCGACGAGGTCGGTGAGGTAATACTCGCCCTTCGGCGATATCGGCAACTCCGCCAGGTGGATCCACAGCCAGTCGCCCCGGAAGCAGTAGACGCTGGCGTTGTACTCGAGGATCGCACGCTCCGCCGGAGTGGCGTGCGCCTCTTCAACGACGCGCTCGATCCGACCGCTCGCACTGCGAACCACCCGGCCAAAGCCCCTCGAGGTCTCTCCCGCGTGGGAAAGCAAGGTCAGAGGCCCGCCCGTGGCGGCCTGCAATTCAATCAAGCTGCGCAGCGTCTCGACCCTTAAGAGTGGCATGTCGGCGCTCATCACCAGAATGAGCTCGGCCCGGCCCTTCAAGGCTTGCCAGGCCTGCAGGAGTGCATGCCCCGTTCCGAGCGGCTCTGCCTGGACGACGAACTCCGCCTGATCGGCAAAAGCATCCCGGATCTGCCCGGCCTGCGCCCCCACCACGACCAGAGGCGCCCGCCCCGTAGCCTCCCGGCAGGCGGCAACGGCCCAAGCGAGCATGGGCCTCCCCAGCAGCGGGTGGAGCACCTTGGGGAGGCTCGAGCGCATGCGAGTGCCCTGGCCTGCGGCAAGGATCACCGACTCACAACGCATGGGTTTCTCCTGGGCATCGCCCTAGGCAAGAGGCGAGGGGCGAGCAACACCTTGGGCGGGGGACCATCCATGGCCGTGTGAGCGATCGAGGCGAAGACCATGCTCAGGCATTTGTGGGAGGCGTCCGCATGTGGAAAGGCTGGGGCGCCAGGATTCGAACCTAGATCCACGGATCCAAAGTCCGGTGTGCTGCCCTTGCACCACGCCCCAGGGAGGCCTCGCGCACGCGGGCCTGGCGAATTGTAACATAGGCCCTTTGAGCCCCCTTCGGCTGCACACGTCCACCCTCGGGAATAGAAGGGGCCGGCCGTAGAAACCGACGCCGGCCCGAATAGCCCTGGCGCTTTCGCCCGGGCTCAATCCTCCGGGCCCTCCTTGAGCAGGCCTCGTCGTTGAGCCTCGTCGAAGGGAATCGAGCCTTCCGTGCCTGCCCCACCCTCCGCGTCTGCGACCGCCCGATTCCAGAAGTCGTCCACCTCCTTGGGAACCGCCTTTCCGGCCTTTGGGGCCAACTCCGGCGGAGGCGCAGACGCCGCCTTCTCCTTCGGCTTCCCCGTGCCGGCATCGCCGCCGCTCGTCGATCCAATCCTCGAGAGCGCCGTCAGGATTTCGTCGGCGGCCTTCCGCAGTACCTGATAGACCTCGCCCATTCGCGTGGGATCTTGCTTCCCATCGAAGACGACCAGAAGGCCATAATACGAGCCCACATTCGTCAGATAGACGTCGTGGACATCGCCGTCGAAATATTGGAGGTTGAAGGGGAGAAGGGCGCCCAGCACGTGGCTGACTTTTAGGCCGGAGCGGTAGGCCAGGGTGAGCGAGCCCAAGGCCGACTTGAGGTTCACGTCGGCCAGGTCTCCCGCCTGCACGACCAGCATCCCATTTTCGTCCACGACATAGGCCGCGATCGCCCCAAGCTCGGTCAGGACGCCGATCAGACGGTTGGCCATGTGCGCTTTGCCCTCGTCGGGCACTCGCACCAAAGCTTCTCGCGGCCGCGTGAGGCTCAGCGCCCGGTCGACCGCCTCAAGGAAGAAATTCGTGCTGAGCGGCTTGGGGAGAAAGGCCACCACCCCCATCGCTTCGGCCTGCGCCCTCGCCTCGGCCGAAGGGTGGCCGGTGATGAGGATCGAACGGGCATCAGGGTTGATCTCTCGCAGGCGGAACAGCAACTGGAGGCCCGAGATTCCGGGGAGGCGCAGGTCGGTGACGAGAAGATC
>DATEAV010000082.1:0-2946 GCA_035288185.1 Anaerolineales bacterium
GCCTGGGCGGGCGCGCTTTCACGGAGGAACAGGCCGTACGGATCATCGAACGCCTGGGCTACGCCCATACGGGCGCTTCCTACCTGGCTCTGCGCCGCTCGGCCAATAAGCTCCTCACCAAGCGGTTGGTGCTGCAGGCCGGCTTGATCACGCCTCGCTACCAGGTGTTCCGGCGCCCCGGGCGACACACGCTTCGCCTCGCGCTTCCGGCCATCGTCAAGCCCATCGCCGAGGGCGGGAGCTTCGGGATTCGCCAGTCGTCGCTGGCGACCGATCTCGAGAGTCTCCAGGGGCTGATCGACGAGTGCCTGAGGGTCTACCGTCAGCCGGTTCTGGTCGAGGAGTTCATCGTCGGGCGGGAAATCAACGCCGCGGTCTGGGGTAACCGCCGGCCCGAAGTGCTTCCCCTTTCGGAGATCATCTTCGAGTGGACGAACGATCCGCTCAAGCAGATTGTGACCTTCGAAAGCAAGTGGGTGCCCGAGTCGCCGGAGTTCTCGGGGACGCCTGGCGTCTGCCCGGCGCAGCTCTCCGCCGAGGAGCAAGCGACGGTGGAGGCGGCCTCGCGCCGCGCCTACCAGGCCATCGGCGCCAACGGTTACGCCCGGGTCGATATGCGTTTGCGTGACCGGACGCCCTACATCATCGAGGTGAACGCCAACTCCGACCTGGCCTCGGACGCCGGCTTCTATCGCTCGGCGAAGGCCGCCGGCTATTCCTACTCCGAGATGGTGTTGCACATCCTGAGGCTTGCCGTGGACGCCAGCCTATGATCACGATCGGCCCCAGCCGCCCGGAAGACGCCACGCCGATCCTGCGCATGGCCGCCGCCGAGCCGCTCTTCACCGCCGAGGAAGCCGAGTGCGTCGAGGAGCTGCTGCGGGACTACTTCGGCCGCCCTGATCACAACGGCTACTTCTTTCTCACCGCGTGGCTGGAGGGGAAGGCGGCCGGCTTCGCCTGCTACGGCCCCACCGCGCTCACCCGGGGGACCTACGACCTGTACTGGATCGCGGTCGACCGGTCCTTCTCACGCCGCGGCGTCGGACGGGCGCTCATCGCCCGCGTCGAGGCCTCCGTGCGCGAACGCTCCGGCCGCCTCCTCGTCGTCGAGACCTCCGGCACGGCCGCCTACGCCGACACCCGAGCCTTCTATGAGGGGCTGGGGTACGAGCGCGCCGCGACAGTCCCCGAGTTCTACGGCCCCGGCGACGACCTGGTGATCTACATCCGACGCCTATAGCCTGACGGACCGATGCACGGTCGGCCAGGCGGATCGCCGAGGTCCCCCCACCCGGCGTGCATCCTCACCCACCAGGCCACCGGACCGCGCGTTCCTGGCCACCCATCCCCCAGGCGAATCGTCTGGGGTGTCTTGATGGCCTTCCCCAGAAGGCGATCTCCCAGGCGCAGGGCAGGCCGTGATCGAAGCCCATCACGGGTTCAGGACCGCAGCCAGGACCTCAAAGGAATAGTCACCAGGCGGATAGCTGTCGCGGCCATCGCTCACGCCCCGACTGAGACCAAACCGGACCACCAGCGAAATCGGCGATCCGGTCTCCCAGCCCGACAGCATAGTCGCCCAGTAGTGACATTCCCATTCTTGAGAGCTGGTATCGAACTCCAGGATGTCGGTGCTCGGGACCTCACCACCATCAATCGTGAACTCGACGGCAATCGACTCGAGATTCGCCGCCAATCTCTCCTCGCCGAGGGCGCACCAGTAGAACGGCCAGGTGAAGGCATCGTCTGGGCTAACCTGCACCGAGAACCGCTGCGTCCCCGGCGCGACGAGAGTCAAGTCATCCTCAAGATTGTAGGAAGCCCAAATGCTCGGGATCTCGCGCATGTCCTCTTCCGTTGGACGGCTCGTGTTCACGGGGAGAGGGACCGCGGTTGGATCAAGTTCGCCTGTCGCTCCAAAGGATGGGCGCCAGAGGGCGCTGACGAAGCAGTACAAGCCCTCACAACCGCTTTCTGGAGGATCCGGCAGCCGGAAGAACCGGCGATCCTGCATGTTCAAGACTCCGTGTGCGTTGGATGCACCCCCGGAGGCCTGCACGTAGGCGAAGCTCTCGTCGGGAGAGAGCTCATAGTCAAACCAGAACGGCATGTACCCGGCGGTTCCCATCGTGCCGAACCCCTCCAATTCAGGGACACCATCCGAAGGACAGCTGACCTCTCGGATCACGAGGTCGTAGTGGCAGAGGCCCGCCAGGTCAAAAAGACCTCCCGGCGTCCCCAGGTCGTCCCGGGCAGGATACAAGGCATGGTAGGCGTAGTAGAAACCCTCCCCGCCGCGATCCCATTGCAGATCGTACAGTCTCTTGACCTCGATCCCTAGATCGTCAGGGAAGTGGGCAGCCGGGACTTCCTGGAAACACTCGTTCTCTCCCGTCCCCAGGTCAAGCACGCAGGGGGGCCCGTAAAAGCCTATGCCGATTCCCAGGTCCTCTTCGGGGGATATGTAGAGGATCCTACTCCCATCGGGCGACCAGGCAATGTCCAAGAATTCACCCGGATAGGAGGCCAGCTCCTCTCCCCGTGCTGCATCCACGACATACAGTCGCCGCCGCACACAGAAGCCCGTCCCATCGGCCTCACACTCAACAACCGCTAAGTGCGACGGCTCGACCGGGGACCAGGCAGTCTCAGACTCAGACGTATCATCGTCTGGATCCGGGTCAGATGACCATATGAGCGCGTCGGTGCCGGTCTGCCGTACCTCCAGAACGGTTCCCGACGCGTCGCCTGTGACGAAGAGCGAGAGATCGGCCGAGTAGGCCGGAGGGTAGATGAATTCAACCCCCTCGGCGCTGGAAGCGCCGTCCGGCGCGAGGTGCATAGCGTTCATCATGCAGCCGCCGACGTCTTCATCGTAGAGCGGCTCAGTACCCATGAGTCGGTGGATCCACTCCGCCTCGAATGAAGTCGCCTCGACGGAGC
>DATEAV010000083.1:0-4032 GCA_035288185.1 Anaerolineales bacterium
GGGAGATGGCGAGAGAATCCGGGATCTGGCGTTCGTCGAGATGGCGGCGCAGCGCCTCGGCCAGGCCGCCGGCTGTCACCGCCTCCGGACGCAGCTCGGAGATCAGCGTCTGCATTTGCGAGAGGGCGCTCTGAGCCAACCCTGTGAGGTGGTCGAGCTGCGCCTCCACCTGGCCGGGGTCACGGCCGAGGAGGAGCAAAGCGGACTCGGTGGCCAGGGTCATGCTGAAAACGGTCTGCGTGACCGAGTCGTGCAGCTCGCGCGCCAGCTCATGGCGGGCGCGGGCCGTAGCCAGCTGCTCGCGCTGAGATGAGGCCTCGCGCACCTGGCGGTTTGCTTCCTCGAGATCCGCAGCCAGGCGCCGGTTCCGATCGCGGGCCTCCTGAGCCCGGCGGATGGCCAGGGCGTAGGAGCCGAGCAAAGCGTTGGCCGCGGCGTAGATCAAGATGTGGCCAATCGCCTCCCCGATCCCAAAGAGCCGGACGAGCGCGACCGCCACCAGGAGAGTGAACACGCCGGTAAGCGCGATCCCCGGTCGGAGCGGGAGACGCTGCATCACCTGCATGCTGAGGATGGCGACGAGGACGGCGGACCAGTCGGCCTCGCCTAGGGCGGGGGAGGCGATGAGCAGGAGAGGCGTCCCGGTCTGCAGCGCCAGATACAGGGCGAAGAACCGCGGCCAGTGCCGGCTGATCGCCGGCTCCAGCAAGAGGAGAATCAACCACGCCGCAAGCACACCCAGAACGGGCGCAAGCTCCGGGCTCCCCCGATACGTGAGAGCGGCGCGCAGGACGACCGATCCGAAGACCAGCGCGGCAGGGAGATGGAAGATCCAGCGTTGGGGCGATCGGAACAGGCGGATCATCGAGACGGTGCAAGTGTGGGAATGGAAGCGAACCCATGGGCCGTCGCGGCCCTGATCTGTGCTCCGGGAACTCCCCCGCTCCCGGTGGAGCACCGGCTCGGAGGCCTCGGCGGGAGTCCCTGCTGCGCCCGGCTGGCGATCATTGTCGCGCATTATGGCGGAGCGGGGAACTGCCCAACCCTATGCGCGAGGAACTGAGGCTCCCGGAGCCTGCGAGGTTCCGGGAGCCTCACACCGGGTACGCGCCTTCGATCTCACCCAGAACTTGATCCGGCGTGGAGAACTCTTGGAGGTGTCGAGCGAATCTCTGGATGGGATCGGCCTTGTCTTTCTGGTTTGGCCCGACGGGCGCCGGCCTAGACGTTGAACCGGATGTGAAGGATCTCGCCTTCCTGGACGGAGTAGTCCTTCCCCTCCAGGCGCAGCTTGCCCTGCGCCCGGGCCTCGCTCAGGCCGCCGAGGGCGAGGAGCTCATCCCAGGCGATGACCTCCGCCCGGATGAACCCCCGCGCCAGATCGGTGTGGATCGCGGCGGCTGCGTCGAGGGCCGTGCCGCCCCGGGGCAGACGCCAGGCGTGCACCTCCTCCTCGCTGACGGTGAAGAAGGACAGAATAGCGAGGAGATCATAGGAGGCCCGAATCACCTTGCGCAGCCCTGGCTCCTCCAGCCCGTACTCCGCGAGGAAGGCAGGCACATCTTCGGCCGGGAGCTGGGCGATCTCCATCTCCAGCTTGCCTTGCAGCGACAGGGTTCCGGAGCGGGGCCCCGCGGGGCCGAGATCGGGGGCGGGCTGACCCTCGCCCAGATTCACCACGATCAGCGTGGGTTTGAGCGTGATCAAGCCAAAGCCGGCCAGCAAGCGTTCTTCGTCGGGCTTGAGGTCCAGGCCGCGCAGCGGCTGCCCGGCTTCCAGCGCAGAGTTCAGGCTCTCGAAGAGAGCCGCCTCGCGTTCGACCGCCCCTCGATCGCGGCCGCCTCTCTGGCGCTCCTCACCCAGCTTCTGGAGCCGCCGTTCGACGACGACCATGTCGTTGAGTAGGAACTCGCTTTGGAGCGCGGCCAGGTCGCGGGCGGGGTCGACGCTGCCCGCAGGATGGGCCACGTTGGGGTCCTCGAAGGCGCGCACGACCTGGAGCAGGCCGTCCATCTGTGAGAGCAGATGGAGCAGCGGGGCGGGGAGAGACTCGTGGGCCGGCTCCTTCGCCTTCCGCGTGATCCCGCCGATGTCGGCATAGGTTACTTTGGCGGCGACGGTCTTCTTCGGCCGGTAGAGGGCACTGAGGGCATCCAGGCGCGGGTCGGGGACATCGACGACCGCGGTGTGCACTTCCAGCTTGCCGCCGCCGGCGACTGCCCCTGCCGATCGGCTCCCGCCCGTCAGCGCGCGGAAGATCGTAGTTTTCCCCGAGCCGGGGAGGCCGACGATTCCTAGCTGCATCCTATAGGCCGCCTGTGAGAGATGAGGCTTTCGGTCTGCGCGCCTTGACCGGCCTCGGCCGGCTCGCTATACTACTCGGGCGAGACCGCTGCAAGCCGAAGTGGCGGAACTGGCAGACGCGCGCGACTCAAAATCGCGTTCCTTCGGGAGTGTGGGTTCGAGTCCCACCTTCGGCACCTGCGGATTGTAGCACAGCCGGCCCTCGAAGGCCGGCTGTGCGTCCGCCGCCAGCCCGCCCAACTCGGATCCCGCAATTCGATCCTTCTTCCCAGGTTGCTGGCGCCCGCGCTCTGTGGCACAATCCGTCGCTGGCGACGGAAGGCTAGACACATGCGCCCCACTCTGGCTCGCTTCGTGATCGGTGCCGCCATCGGCCTGGCCGCGGGGATGATCTACGGCTGGATCCTCAACCCGGTGGAGTATGTCGACACCACCCCGGGATCGCTGCGCGAGGACTATCGCACCGACTACATCTTGATGGTTGCCGAGGCTTATGCCGGCGACGGGAACCTTGACCTCGCTCGCGTGCGACTGGCTGCCCTTGGCCCTGAGCCGCCGGCGGAGACGGTCGTGCGGGCCATCGAGTTTGGGGTGGAAAACGAGTTTGCGCGCCTGGACCTCGAGACGCTCAACCTTCTGGCGATCTCTTTGCGGACGGCATCCCCCACCGCGGAGATCACCAGCCCGTGAGCCGTGGCGCCTGGTTCCCGCTTGTCGCCGGGCTGGTGCTGGGCCTGGCAGCCGGCCTCTTCTACGCGTGGCGCGTGAACCCGGTTGAGTACACCGACACGGCCCCCTCCTCGCTGCGCGCGGATTTCAAGGCCTCCTATCTCTCCCTGATCGCCTCCGCCTATGCCAGCACCAGCGACCTGGCCCGCGCCCGCGCTCGGCTGGAGGCCTTCGCCGACCCGGATCCGGCAACCAGCCTGGCCGCTTTGGCCCAGCAACTCCTCGCCGCCGGCGTCCCGACAACGGAGGCTGGCGCCCTCGCCGCCCTCGCCGAAGCCCTGGGCAGCCGAACCCCGACGCTTTCTCCCCTGCAGACTGCGACGCCGTCGCGCACCCCGACCCAAACCCGCACCCCCACAATCACCCCGACCCCGCTCCCTACCCGGACGCCGACACCGACGCCGGGCGCTCCTTTCACGTTGGCTGAACAGGAGAGAGTCTGCGACGCAAGCCTGCCCGGCCCGCTCCTGCAGGTGATCGTCCTCGATGCGGCGGGTCAGCCGGTGCCGGGCGTCGAGGTCATCGTGATCTGGGATGAGGGGCAGGACCATTTCTTCACCGGGCTCAAGCCGGAGCTTGGCCTCGGCTATGGGGATTTCTTGATGGAGGAGAGGGTTAGCTACGCCCTGCAGCTCGGTCGGGGGCAGGAGACGGTGACAGGCCTCACGGCGGAAGACTGCGTCGACGAAGAAGGAGGCTTCTTTCCCGGTTCGTGGAGGCTGGTGTTCGTGCAACCGTGAATCGGATGGGGTGGGTGAGCGGGGCGGCGAGTGCCGCCCCGAGTTGATTCATAGCAACAAGCGCCGGCCTGCAGAGAGGCCGGCGTGGCGGAGAGGGTGGGATTCGAACCCACGGTGGCCACGAGGGCCACAACGGTTTTCGAGACCGCCCCGTTCAACCACTCCGGCACCTCTCCGAACGCGATTATAGCGCGGAACGCACCTCCGTCCCGAGTATGCCCTTCTGCACCCAACCCATGCGTTGTCCGTCTCGCGGCTC
>DATEAV010000084.1:0-2698 GCA_035288185.1 Anaerolineales bacterium
GTAGTCCCACCAGTTGAACCGCCGCACGTGGTAGGGGCAGTTGTTGTTGCAGTAGCGCGTGCCCACGCAGCGGTTGTAGATCTGGGCGTTGAGCCCCTCCTCGGTGTGGTAGGCCGCGAAGACCGGGCACACCGGCTCGCAGGGCGCGATCTCGCAGTGCTGGCAGAACATGGGCAGGAAGAGGTTCTCGGGATGCTCCGGCTTGCCCTCCTGCCAGCGCTCGATCCTGAGCCAGTGCATGTCGCGCCCGTAGGCGACCTGCTCCTTGCCCACCACCGGCACGTTGTTCTCTGCCTTGCAGGCGATCACGCACGCCTGGCAGCCCGTGCAGGCGTCGAGGTCCACCGCCATCCCCCAGCGGTACTCAGGGTACTTGAGGTCGGGATACATGCTCGGGTGACTGGCCTTCTCGGGCACGGCGCCCCGGAGCTCGAGCTCGCGCGCGGCGGCCAGCCCCACGTGCTGGGCGATCTCGCGGTCGTCCTGGTCATGGGTGGCCTGGGCGATGGCCAGCGGCCGGCGCCCTCCGGTCCTGGTCAGCGTGACCTTGACTGAGAGGAAGGACGAACTGGGCCCGCCGGGCAGCAATGTCAGAGGATTCGCCCCGCGATCCTTCGCATAGCGGCCGTAGGCGGTGTGACCCTGGCCGATGGGAATAGCGACGGCGTTGGGGTGCAACGAATCGGAGATGTACGCGGGGAGCTCGATGGCGCCGTGGGGCGACGTCACCTTCACGAGGTCACCCAGCTGAAGCCCCAGCCTCTTGGCGACCACCGCGGGAACCTCGATCCAGGAATCCCAGGTCACCTGGGTCATGGTGTCGGGGGCCTCCTGGAGCCACGGCTTGTTGGCCCCCCGCCCATCGTAGAACCGTTGCGAAGGATACACGAGGAGGGTGAGCCCCTGGGGATCGCCCTCGACGCTCGCCGGCTTTCCCTGGACAGGGACGGGCCGCGGCTGAACGGGCACGGTGGCCACGTCCTTCCACACTCCGCCGCGCCGGAGCGCCTCCTCCCAGAACTGGTCGAACGGTGTCGCCGGGGTGTACTCTCGCGCGATCCCCCTCCACTGCTCCTTGAGATATTCCGCGAACGTCTCCCAGCGGAAAGGCCCCTTCCCTGCGGGCGATCCGAGCACCTGGCGACCGACCGAGAGCAGCACGTCACCCACCGGCCGGGAGTCGAAGACGGGAGCCATCGTCGGCTGCAGGAGCCCGATGACGCCGGCGCGCGGGCTGAAATCTCCCCAGGACTCCAACGCATGGGTGTCGGGAAGGATGAGGTGCGCTCGCTCCGTCGTCTCGTCGGGCTGGTTGGAGAAGCTCACCACGAGGGGGACCTTCTTGAGGGCCTCGCCGAAACCCGACTTGGGGGGGAGCGCGAAGAGCGGGTTGGCGTGGATCAGGAGCAGGACATCGACCTCCCCCTGGGCCATGAGCTGCGTGAGCAGTCCCACGATGGCATGGGGAGTGGCCTTGCCGAAGGCTGAGTCCGGCCCGAACCGCACCGTGCGGCCCACGTTGCCGGCCGCATAGTTCAACAGGTGGATCGCCATCTGGGTTTCGATCGCCAGGGCACTGGTCACGGCGACGCCGCCACCGATGGCCACGCCCGGCTTGGCCTTGGCGAAGGTACGCGCCACGTGCTTGATCGTCTCGGCTGGGACCCCCGATTGACGGGCTGCGGTCTCGAGGTCCACCTTGTTGGCGGCAGCGCGGAGAAGCGCAACGTCTACCCCCGGGGCCTGGAGCCCTTCGTCGAGGATCACCTTGAGGATCGCCAGCGCCAGGAGCTCCTCGGTCCCCGGCGAGTTCCGGACCCATTCGTCGGCGTTGGCGGCGGTGAGCGAGAGCCGCGGCTCCACGTGGATGAACGTGCCCGCCTTGCCGTGCCGGAGGGTGTGCATCGAGGCAAAGGCGCGAGCGTGCTCGACCGGGGAGAGCCAGGTTTCCAGAAAGTCGGCGCCAAAGGAGAGGATGACGTTGGCATCCTCGAGGGCGTAGCGGGGAATCGAATCCCGCCCGAAGACGCTCCGGCTCGCGTGGCGGATCGCCTCGTAGTTGAACGGCTCGAAGGTCATGCGCCCCGCCCCGAGGGCGCCTGCCCACGAGTCCAGGAGCCGCCCGAGGCTGCCGCTTTCGAGCTGGCTGACGACCACGATCCGCTTGCCCTTGCCCTGCTTGACGAGGCCGGTCAGGCGCTCGACGAGGAGCTTCTCGGCCTCCTCCCACTTCACAGCCTTCAGCGCGCCGGAGGCGTCCCGCTGCATCGGGCCGCGCAGCCGGTCGGGGTTATAGAGCCCCTGGAGCGCCGCCTGGCCGCGGATGCAGAGCGCCCCCTGGTTCACCGGATGGTCGGGGTTCCCCTCGAGCTTGACCACGCGGCCCTCGCGGTTCCGCGCGATCACGCCGCAGCCGGCGGGACACTCGCGGCACACCGACGAGTACCACGAGGCCACGCCGGGCACGAGGTTGTCGGGCGGGATCACGTAAGGAAGGATCCGCTCGGGCGCCTGCCCGCAGCCCGCAGCCGCCACCGCGCCGGCGCTGCTCCCCACGATCTTCAAGAAGTCTCGCCGCTTCATGACCACAGACCTCGCTCGAGCGCGGGCTTTGCCCGCGCAACCCTCCTGGGGGAGGCATCGGAGGGGGCCGTCGAGGCCCCCTCCGAAATGGCTAGTGGTGGCAGGTCACGCATTC
>DATEAV010000085.1:0-9861 GCA_035288185.1 Anaerolineales bacterium
ATCGCGGTAGACGAAGCGGATCTCGTCCCCATGCTCATCCATGATGACCGGGAACGTCTCCAGATACCACTGGCGGCAGAATGGGCAGTTGTAGTCGGAGAACTCGATGAGGGTGACGGGCGCGTCGGCAGGCCCCAGGGCTGGGTCGTCGTCGGCGCTCACCTCGAACCGTGTGGGCTCACCGGCGGCCTGATTGCTCGACGACCGGCCCGAGGGAGCGCCCCAGATCAAATAGCCGGCGCCGAGCCCGGCGGCGAATGCCGCCCCCACGATCAGCAGCCGCGATGCTCTCGGCAGGCGCGAGGCCAACGGCGCCTCGGGCACGATGGCGGGCGGAGGGGCATCTTCAGTGGAAGACAATACGGCCGCAGCAGTCGGGGGTGTGGACGACGCAGGGACGGGTAGATCGGACATTGGCGGGATTATAGCATGCGGGTTCTCGCACCTCTTGTCAGACGATTCCACGGCCGCCGCGGATCGCGGCGCGTCGGCTGCACACAAGCTCCGGAGCTGCTCCGCGAAAGGCTCCGGAGCTTTCAGGACCGGACGGTTGCGCCGGGGGGTTCAGCAATCTCCCTGTCCGCGCCAACCTCGGCCATGCAGAACCTGGCCTCAAGGCGTCGGTGTGATCGACAGGCCGAATTCCTCCAGGAGCAGGGCAGCCATCAGATCCCCGGCCCGATGCATGTGAGCTTCCGTCTGGTCGACGAGCTCGTAGACTCCCTCGAGCCATGCCTGGAGGCGAGCAGGGTCCGGCCGGGGAAGACCGGCAAGAGCGTTGTAGGCGCTGAACCGATACCCCATTGCCGTGAGCGTGGCGTCGTGCACTTCTCGCAGGCAGGGCGGAATGCTCAACGCCCTGAGCTGCGCGTCGATCCTCAAATGCCGGTCGATGATCTCCCCATACGCGTCGGAATCCCAGATGTACTCCGCCTGGTAGGGGACGAGGCCGGGCAGCATCGAAACGTATTGCTGAAGATCGTCGTTGGAATCACCAATCAGCGGGGAGACGGTCACCAGATACTCGTCCACCGCCTCCAGGGTGCAGGCGATCTCCTGCGTAGGGGTCGGAGGGATGGGGCATTCGCGCTCTACCGACAGGCTGAAGCCGTCGCCATCGGCTTCGGCCCGGCGGATGGTGCGAGCTTCGCCGATGTCTTCCGACACGTAGGCGGGCAGCGCCAGCCCGGAAAGCGGGACGAAGCCGTCTTCGACGAGGCCACCGTCGCAGAAGTACACGCGGCTATCGGAGATCGGGGGCGGATCCCCACTCCAGAGAACCGCGTGGCCCTCCAGGGTCAACACAGCGAGCGCGGCCGGAGGCGTTGAGGTGGGCGTGGCTGCGGCAGTCGGGGTTGTCGCCGTTTCAGGTTCTGTGGGCTGAGGAGGGGGTGTGCTCGGCGGAGTGCCCGAACAGGAAACCGCCAGGAAGACCAGGGCCGCGGGAATGAGCCTGAGGCGGGTCATGTTCCCTCGATGGGGGCGGCAGGAAGATTGTAGCACGATCGTTGCTGGTAGGGGCGAAGCACACCTGCCCAGGACGCAGGTGCTGGGTCGGGCTCTTACGGTCCTTCGCCCGCCGGACAACGCCAAAGCAACGAGAGGACGGATCATGGTCTGGGCGAGCCAGGTATTGCGATGCGGGGGATCGCCCAGTATAATCGATGGACCACGGGCGGTTAGCTCAGTTGGTTAGAGCGTTGCGTTGACATCGCAAAGGTCGTAGGTTCGAGTCCTATACCGCCCACTCAATTGAATCCAGAAGGCGACGACCGGGACGAGTAGCCGGCCATGGCCGCCCCAGGGAGAGGGGATCCTCGACTGAAAATCCCCTCGGCGGAAAGCCGGCGAAAACCACCCGAGAGCCAGAACCGGAAACCCCAAGCGACAGCGAGGGGGAGTATGGGGATCGGCACCGCCCCGTTAGCGGCGGCCAAAGATGGCCCGGCAGATCGGGCCGATCTGGGTGGAACCGCGTGAGCTCCGGCTCCCGCCCCAGACGGGCGGGAGCCGTTTGTTTTGCTGGGAGGCCAACATGAAGCCCATGGAGAAGTATGAGGAGTCCGATCTCTACAGGATCCGTCACTCGGCGGCGCACGTCATGGCTCAGGCGGTGATGGAGAGGTTCCCGGGGCAGTCGAAGATCGCCATCGGGCCGCCGATCGAAGATGGTTTCTACTACGATTTCGACTTGCCGCGCCCGCTCACGCCGGAAGACCTGGAGGCGATCGAGCGCCGGATGCGCGAG
This sequence comes from Anaerolineales bacterium, assembly GCA_035288185.1. GTDB lineage: Bacteria > Chloroflexota > Anaerolineae > Anaerolineales > E44-bin32 > DATEAV01. The sequence continues at coordinate 2,249 of DATEAV010000085.1, forward strand.
ATCATCGCCGAGGACTTGCCCTTCACCCGCCAGGCGATCTCCGCCGACGAGGCGCGCCGGCTCTTCGCCGACCAGCCCTACAAGCTCGAGCTGATCGACGGGCTCGAGCAGGGCGGTCTGGACGAATACGGCGAGCCGCTCGACGAGAAGCCGGAGATCTCCACCTACACCCACGGCCCGTTCGCCGACTTGTGCCGTGGGCCGCACATCGAGCGCAGCGGCCAGATCAATCCTGCGGCTGTGAAACTGATGAATGTGGCGGGCGCCTACTGGCGCGGCGACGAGAAACGGCCGATGCTCCAACGGATCTACGGGACGGCCTGGAAGACGGCCAAGGAGCTCGAGGAGCACCTCGCCCGTCTGGAGGAGGCCAAGAAGCGCGACCACCGCAAGCTCGGCGCCGAGCTCGACATCTTCGTCTTCGACGAGGAGGTGGGCCCTGGGCTGCCTCTGTGGCTGCCCAACGGGGGGATCCTGATCGAGGAGCTGGAGAGGCTCGCCAAGGAGATGGAGCTCCGGCACGGCTACGACCGCGTCCGGACGCCCCATCTTTCCAAGGAAGCCCTCTTCGTGCACAGCGGCCACCTGCCGTATTACGCCGAGAGCATGTACCCACCGATGGAGCTGGAGGGCGTCCGCTACTACGTCAAGCCGATGAACTGCCCGATGCACCATAAGATCTTCGCCGCCCGGCCGCGCTCCTACCGCGATCTACCGCTGCGCCTGGCGGAGTATGGGACGTGCTATCGGTTTGAGAAGAGCGGTGAGCTCTTCGGTCTGATGCGCGTCCGCTCGATGCAGATGAATGATGCGCACATCTACTGCTCGGAGGAGCAGTTCGAATCCGAGTTCATGGCGGTGATCGGGCTCTACCATGAATACTTCCGGATCTTCGGGATCGAGAAATACGTCATGCGCCTGAGCACTCACCACAAGAGGGGCTTGGGCAAGAAATACGTCGACGATGAACGCCTGTGGCTCAAGACCGAGGATATGGTGCGCCAGGCGATGCAGCGCGGCGGTGTGCCCTTTGTTGAGGCAGCCGACGAGGCGGCCTTCTATGGGCCGAAGATCGACGTCGAGATCTGGAGCGCCACAGGGCGCGAGTTTTCCCTGGCTACCAACCAGGTGGATTTCGCCCAGCCGGCTCGCTTCGAGCTGAAGTTCACCAACGCCCAGGGGCAGGAGGAGACGCCGCTCTGCATCCATCGTGCCCCGCTTTCGACGCACGAGCGAATGGTCGGCTTCTTGATCGAGCACTACGCCGGCGCCTTCCCGGTCTGGCTGGCGCCGCTGCAGGCGATCGTGATTCCCATCGCCGACCGACACCTGGAGTACGGACGGCGGACGGCCGAGAGGCTAGTGGCAGCCGGCGTCCGGGCGCAGGTGGATGAAGGCAGCGAGAGGATGAACGCCAAGATCCGGGCGGCGCAACTCAAGAAGATCCCCTACATGCTGGTGGTAGGCGACCGGGAGAGCCAGGCCGGCACGGCGGCGCTGCGCCTCCGCTCTGGGGAAGACCAGGGAGCGGTGCCAGTGGATGAGTTCATCGCCCGCCTCCGGCGCGAGATCGAGGCCCGGGCCTGAGGCTCCGTCGCGCAGGCGACAACGGGTGCGCCGCGTAGGGGCGAAGCATTCGGCGGGGCGATCGCAGAAAGCGACGTGCTCACGTAGCCGAATGCTTCGCCCCTACCATGACCGGGGGTGCCTTCCTGTAGGGGAAGGGTTTCGCCCACGGTATAATCCCGCCCTCGAGGACGCGCATGATGTCGGGACGGATCTTCAGGATCACCTTCGGATTGATCCTCGGGGCCGCGGCGGCGATGACCGCCGCGGCGAGCCGCCCCTCTCCCCAGGCGGCCACCGCCGAGGCCCCAGATTTCGTCTGCCCCTCGCGGGTTCAGCTGCGCCATCCGGAGCTTTGCCCGCAGGCCGGTCTCGCCGGCCGGCTGAACGAGCTGTCGGTCCAGGGTCTGCTGCCCGGGTCGCCGCTGCCGACCGTCCGAATGGACCCGAATCTCGGCTTTGTCCCCTGGGACTACCTGAGCGTGGGGGAGGATGGTGCCACTCTCTACCCCTCTCCCCAGGAGGCGGCCGATCACGCCAACCCCAGTGGGCGCGTCGACGGCGGCTTCGTCTTCCTTTCCTACACCACCACGGAAGAGGCGGGCGGGGTGCGCGTGTTTGGCACGCCGCAAGGGTACATTCGAGGGGACGCCGCGACCGAAGCCTACATGCCTCCTTTCCACGGCCTGGCCTTCCGTCGCACGCCGGTACGGCCCTTCGGCTGGATCGTCTCGGGCGGAACCTGCAGTGAGCGCACGCCTGGGCCACCCGTCGACTACACCGACCGCTGCTACATGAAGTATGAGATCGTCCAGATCTACGCCGTCGAGCACGTGGGCGAATGGGACTGGTATCAGATCGGGCCGGAGGAGTGGGTGGAACAGCGGATGGTGGCGAGGGTGGTGCCCGATCTCACCCCGCCCGAAGGCGTGCCGGACGACCGGTGGATCAGTGTCAACCTCTATGAGCAAACCCTGGCCGTTTACGATGCCGGGCGGCTCGTCTTCGCCACTGCGGCCTCCACCGGCCGCAACGGGTGGTGGACTCAGCCCGGTCTGTTCCAGGTCTGGGCGCGGCTCGATCGTGACAACATGACTGGCGGCATCGTCGGCGAGAACTACTACTATCTCGAGAACGTCCCCTGGGTGCTTTACTTCGACCAGGCTCGCGCCCTACATGGAACCTACTGGCACAACCGCTTCGGGACACCCACCTCGCGCGGTTGCGTGAATCTCACTCCGGCCGATGCTCATTGGCTGTACAACTTTGCCTCTGAAGGCACCTGGGTGTACGTGTGGGATCCCTCGGGCCAGACCCCGACTGATCCCTCGTTCTACGGCGCCGGGGGCGCGTAGCCTTCTCGCGGCACCAGCCTCGCCCACAACAGCTCGCCCACCGACCTCCAACGTCCCCCTGAGCCCTGTTCGCCGGGGATGCGCGCCGATCGCCATCCGGGGGCGACGGCTCGACGGGGTGTGGGTGTCGGGCCTCCGGCCCCGTGGCCGATCTCACAATGGCATGGCCGACTCGGCGTCCGAGCCTCTCCCTGTCGTCCCGGGCCAGCCATCCGCACCAGCTCCTGGACAAGAGAAGGACTGCCCCCACCTGTAGCCCCTTTAGTACCAAAGTACCTTTTGCTTGGGAGTACCGTGCTCCTACAATAGAACGCGAGAGTGAACGATTGCCCGCGGCATTGTCTGGAGACACGCGAAGATGTATGCAGCCAACGAGCTCCTGTTCCCTCCCGGTAGCATCCCTATGCTGCGCCAGGTGCGCGGCGATCTCTTTGCGGCCCTCATCGAACGCGTCATCTCTTTGCCCGAGGATCACCCCGAGACCCTGGCGTTCTCCCTCATGATGATTCGGCTCGATGGGTGCATGGCGTGCGAGACCGATTCCTACCGCGCCATGCGAGGTTGCACACCGTGCGCCCGGCAAAGCCTGCGCCGATTCAAGGGGAGCGACGCCGACCTGCTGGCGCGCTATGAAGAGGCCCTCGAGGACGTCCGTGCCTATCTCGAATCCCGGCCGGAGCTGATCGAGATTCAACTCCCGATTGCGGCGCGGGCCGCCTGAGGAGCTGGCCTGCTTTCCGCTTCGGGGCGCCACGCGGCGCCCTGATTTGATTCTCACTGCCCGTTGCGGGGGGCGAGAGGGGCGATATGGTAAACTCGCACCGTTCGCCAGAGGCCGCATCCATCCATCGAGCGGAGCCTGTCGATGCTGACCGTGCCGGAGAAGATCCTCTTCGCCCTGGCCACTATCCTCACCGCGGTGTTGGCCTATGGGGCGGTGCTCCGGCTCGTGCGTATCATTGGTAGAGGCACCGGCCGCCCGGATTGGTCGGTGGTCCCGCGCAGGCTGGCCGGAGTCGCGGCCAAGACGATCACACTCTGGCCCGTCTTTCGCGCTCGTCCCATCCCCAGCCTGCTCCACGCGTTCGTCGTCTGGGGCTTCACCTACTATCTACTGGTCAACATCAGCGATGTCCTGCGCGGCTACCTGCCGGAGTTCCACATCCTGGGCCGGGGGAGCCTGGGCGGCCTCTACCGGCTCGGGGCGGATCTCCTCAGTGTCGCCGTGCTGGCTGGGATGGCGGGCCTCCTCGCCCGACGGTTCATCCTGCGCTCGAAGTCCCTGCAGGTGCGGGAGACGACGCTTCTCCACCCGAAAGCGCGCCGAGGGATTCAGCGTGATTCGGCGATCGTCGGGCTTTTCATCCTTCTGCACGTCGGCGGGAGGTTCCTGGGAGAGAGCTTTCAGCTCGCGCTCGAGGGGCCAGACCCCTGGCAGCCGCTCGCCGGCGCGGTCGCAGGCTTCTGGGCCCGCATGTCGCCGGCGGCGCTCGAGATTGCCCGGCATGCAGCCTGGTGGCTGGCTCTCGGGCTGATCCTGGCCTTCATCCCCTATTTCCCCTACTCGAAGCACATCCACCTCTTCCTAGCTCCGCTCAACTTCCTTCTGAAGCCGGAGCGCCGCTCGATGGGCCAGCTCGATCCACTTGATTTCGAGGATCAGTCGGTCGACCAGTTCGGGGTGGCGCGTCTGGAAGATCTACCCTGGGGTGGGCTGATGGACGCCTACGCGTGCATCATGTGCAACCGCTGCCAGGACGCATGCCCGGCATATGCCACGGGAAAGGTACTCTCCCCCGCCGCCCTCGAAATCAATAAGCGCTACTTTCTCAACCAGGAAGGCAGCCGGATCGCTGCAGGAGAGGCCAGCCGCGAGACCCTGCTGGAGTTTGCCATCCCCGCCGAGGCCGTCTGGGCCTGCACGGCCTGTGGCGCGTGCGTCGATATCTGCCCGGTGGGCAACGAGCCGATGCGTGACATCCTCGATATCCGCCGTTATTTGGTGCTCACCGAGAACGCCTTCCCCGATCAGCTTCAAACGGCATTCCGCGGGATGGAAAGGGCTTACAACCCCTGGAACATCCCGCAGGAGAAACGGCTGGAATGGGCCGAGGGGCTCACGGTCCCGACGGTGGCCGAAAAGCCTCAAGCGGAGATCCTGTGGTGGGTGGGATGCGCGCCGGCCACCGAGGCGCGCGCCCAGAAAACGGCGCGCGCCTTTGCCCGTGTCCTGCATGCAGCCGGGGTGGATTTCGCCGTCTTGGGGCCGGAAGAGCGCTGCACCGGCGACTCGGCCCGCCGCTCAGGAAATGAGTATCTCTTCGCCGAGCTTGCCGCGCAGAACGTCGGGATCCTCAACGGCGTGGCCCCAACGCGGATCGTGACCACCTGCCCGCACTGCCTGCACACCCTAAAGAACGAATACCCGGCCTTCGGTGGATCGTTCGAGGTAATCCACCATACGCGCTTCGTCCAGGAGCTGCTGGAAAGCGGTCGCCTGACGCTCGAGGAGGCGGCCGCTGCAAAGCCGATGACGTTCCACGATCCCTGCTACCTCGGGCGTCAGAACGGAATCTTCGAGGCACCTCGCGAAGCCCTGCGCCGGTCGGGCCATGATTTGCAGGAGATGCCCCGTGCCCGGGCCCGTTCCTTCTGCTGCGGAGCCGGGGGGTCGCAGATGTGGAAAGAGGAGGAGAAGGGCCGCGAGAGGGTCAGCGCGGCGAGGCTGCGCGAAGCGACGGAGACCGGCGCCGAGACTCTGGCTGTGGGATGCCCGTTCTGCATGATCATGCTCAGCGATGCGGCTCGTGACGCCGGGGACCGGATCCAGGTGCGCGATGTCGTCGAGATCGTGGCCGATCGGCTGCCCGCGTTGCGGCAGGAGGCCGAGCTTAAGGAGCGGGCAACATCCTGATCGAGGGATACGGACTCTGACCCGGATGCGCCTTCATTCTACGGAGGTTTCCCATGAAGCATGGCCGAAGGCACGCCCTGATCCTCGTGGCCCTTTTCACCCCGATCTGCGGCCTCTTTAGACAGGAGCCAACGCCGACCCCACAACCCGTCCAGGCGGAGTTCGGTGACGCCCCCGACCCCACCTTCCCGTCACTCCTGGCCTCCGACGGTGCCCGAGCTCTGGATACTTCACAGTTCTGGCTCGGCTCTGCCGTGAACACGGAACCTGAGGCCCAGACGGTTGACCGGGATTCGTTCGACGATGGATTGGTGGAGATCCTCGTGGCGGACGTGGTGCGGGTCACCTTTGAAGCCACCCGGAGCGAGGATTCCCAGTCCGGTGTTGTGTACTTCAACCTGCTGGCTGATTCGAATGGAGACGGTCGCTGGGGCAGTTTCGAAGGGCCCTCCGGTCCGGTGCAGGAATGGGTCGTCGTCAACCAATCCCTTCGCCTCGAACCGGGAGCCAGGCAGAGGATCGAAGCCCAATTCCCCCTGGCAGGAGGGAACCTGGAGGCCTGGATCCGCGCCACGTTGACCGACTCGCCGATTGAGGCGGAGGAATGGGAGGGCACCGGGCAGTTCGAGAGCGGCGAGATCGAAGACTACCGCATCGGCCCTCAGGACGTCTGGAGTATCGAGTGCGACCCCGACCCGCTGGTCATCGACCACGGATCAGGCGGAGCTATCAACCTGGTCATTCGCGGTGCGGCCGCGCTCGATACCATGGAGGTCGTGTCCGTCACCGGATCGCCGGGGCTATTGGGGGACCCGAATGGCGCCCAGCTCGACGTTGACCCCGACGGTGCTGCGGGCCAAGTTGCCTTCGGGCAGATTGCCGTCAACAGCCCTGCCTGGGCCGTACATGGGTTCCCCGGCCTGACCCTCGGGGTGACCTACGGCATTGAGGTCAAGGTCGAAGGGCCGGAAGGAGTAAAGAGCGTAAACTGCACCGTAATCGTGAACCACGCCGCCCCTGAAGATGCACCGCCCGCCATCATCACCGACCAGGGCTACCACATCACCTTCGCAGGTCCCCTGCGGGCTCAGTCCGGTGGGACGCTTCAGGCCACATTCCATGTCACCGATTCCGGCGGTCAACCTGCGACGGGCGAGCTCTCTGCAACCCTGGGCGATCCACCAACCGACCCGAACGCATCGCATGCCCGTTCAGACCTGGATGCGGAGGGCTTCGTCACCCTCGAACTGGAGGTCAACTGGCCAGCGGGCGTAACGAGACTGTATTGTGCATTCGGAGGTCAGGTCTTCGAAGTTGCCGAAATCACCATCGCACCCTGAGGGTGGGGGCCCGACCAGCCCCGCCCGGCTGTAGACCCGGGCGGTGTCCACCTTCGAGGTCTAAGTCTGCCCCGACCGGGAGGGGGCTCAAGGCCGTCAGGTGGTTCGGCCGACCGCAGTCGCCCCCCGACCTGAGGGTGCGCGCAGCCTCGTCCAACCTTGAGATTTCCGACTTAGTCAGGTAAGATTGCCAGGCTGGCCGCCGGGGCCAGGGGACCAGAGGAGACCCGATGGGCGCCTGTCACGCGGCCCGCATGTCGGCGGGCCCTGGAGGCTTGCTCGCGGGCCGGTTCACCTCTTGCCTCTTCCCTCTCCGAACTCCCCGGTCTCCGTCCCCCGCACGAACCGCCGTCGCGGCCGCCTGGCAGCGGCCGATGCACACTCCGGAGGCGCTTGGGTGGCTCTAGGCAAAGAAACGCTCCTCGAGATGTATTGGAC
>DATEAV010000086.1:0-11838 GCA_035288185.1 Anaerolineales bacterium
CTCCGCTACTGACGCCTCAGCCTTCTCCGAGGCATCGCCTCGCCATACGGTCACCGCGGCGGACGCGAAGGGGCTGCCCTCGAAGGGCAGCCCCGGTGATTCGGAAGCATGAGGGTGACCGGCTCTACTCGACCAACCCCATGAGAACGAGGGTGTAGGCCCCGGCCCGGCTGTCGCCGAAGCTGCGGGCGATGATCGTGTAGGTGCCGGTGTCGGGGAGCTCGAACGCGTCGATCAGGGCATTGGGATAGCCGGCGCCGTCGTCGTCACGAGTGAGCTCGATCCCATTCGGATCGAGAAGGATGAGATAGGGATCGATCTCATCGCTCCACATGGCGATGGTGACCACCTGTCCCGACCTTGCCTCAAAGGTCCATTCGTCCTGGCCACCGCGCTGGAGATCGCCTTCAACGGTTTCACCCGGCGAGATCGATCCTCCGGCGCCGGTATCGGGTGCACCGGCGGTGAGGCTCAGAGTGTAGGGGCCGGAGGATCGGCCGCTGTAGGAGCGGGCCCGGATGGTGTAGGTGCCGGCGGCGGAGAGGCGCAAGTTCCGAATGAGCGAGTTGAGATCGCCGCCTGAGTCGTCGTCGTAGGCAATGGAGACGCCTGCCGGATCGTAGAGCTCGAGGTAGGTATCGAAGACGCTGCTGGTCATCGAAATCGTGACGGTTTCGCCGGCCTCTGCCGTGAACGTCCACTCGTCGTGGATCGTCGCCTGCAGGTTGCCCTCCACCGTCTCACCGATATCGATGGGGCCGCCTCCCGGTTCGGGTGGGGTGCCGAGCGTGAGAGTGACGTCGAAGAAGTAGTCCTCTGCGGAGCCGTAGCCTTGATCGGCGCTGAGGATGAGCAGGTAGTAGCGGCCGGCCGAGGGGATCGAGTAGGCCAGTTGGAGGTCCCCCTCCATGTCGGGCTCGGCGTAGGTGAGGGACTGGGCGTTGTCGTCGAGCAGAACCATCGTCGGGTAGAGCGATGATCCGATGGAACCGGCCGAGAGGTCGACGACGATCCAGTCTTCGAACTGGGCCTCGAAGTAGTAGGCGGCCGCGAAGAGAACATCGTCGAATGCTTCAACCAACACTTCGCTCTCGGCCGTGATCGCCCCGCGGACGGTCTCATCCAACGGGAGCAGGACGGCTTCCTCCTGGACGGTGCCGGGCGGGGTGCCGAGGGTAAGGGTGATGTCGAAGAAATAGTCTTCGGCCGAGCCATAGCCTTCATCGGAGCTGAGGACCAACAGATAGTAACGGCCGGTCGAGGGGATCGAGTAGGCGAACTGGGTGCCCCCCTCCATGGGCTCGGCGAAAGTGAGGGTCTGGAAATTGTCGTCGAGCAGAGCCATCATCGGATCGAGCGATGATCCGATGGAACCGGCCGAGAGGTCGACGACGATCCAGTCTTCGAACTGGGCCTCGAAGTGGTAGACGGCGGCGAAGAGACTGGTGTCGAACTCTTCGATGAAGACTTCGCTCTCGGCCGTGATCGCTCCCCGGACGGTCTCATCGAATGGGAGCAGGACGGCTTCCTCCTCGACGGTGCCCGGGCGCCCCTCCGTCACCGTGAGCGAGTAGGCACCGGCGTCGCTGTCGCTGAAGCCAAAGACATAGATGTAGTACAGGCCGCCCTCATCGAGAGAGAGGGCGAGGCGCGGGCTCAGGCCGGGGCCGCTGTCATCGTCGCCGGCGATCAACGTCCCGTCGCGGGCGTAGACCTCCATGCGGCTGTCGAGCTCGAACTCGCCGATCACCCCCACGGAGTAGTCGAGGGCCTCGCCGGCGCGGAAGCGGTAGCAGTTGCGCCCGCCTCGCTCGAGCGTGTCTTCGATCTCATCTCCGGCAGCGATGGTCGTGGCTCCTGGGCACAGGCTGGGCGTGGCCAGGCCGCTCCGCAGCGAGAGGATCGAGCTGCCGAAGGGGTCGAGGGCGTCCCAGGAAGCGGCTTCAAGCGCAGCCTGGGAGTAGAGCGCCTCATAGGGTCGATCGCCGCGGGTCCGGACGCTGCGCACCTCCACTTCATCGGCGTCGGAGCCGGTGAGGGCCGTGTAGAAGAGCTCGTCTCCGTCTTCGCTGAAGAGGGCGTTCTGGATCCCCTCGTGGTCGTCGTCCAACTCGAGGGGCGTCTCGCCGTCGACGAGACGGATCGCGTAGAGCACCGGGTCGTCGCGGGCGTCTTCCTGCCCGACGAACGCAAGCCAGCGGCCGTCCGGAGAGAGATCGAGCGGTGTGAGGGATACCCAGTCTTCCAGAAGCTCGAAGCCGGGGATCTCGCCGGTCGGGCCGACGTAGAGCGTCTGGCGGGCCTCGCTATCGGAGAGGAGCGCAAAGAACCGGGGATCGTCCAGCAAGTTGAAAACCTCCAGCCCTCGGACCCGATTCGAGCTGACGAGCTCCTCAAGGCCGGCGCCGCTCGGCCCGGCCCGGTAGAGAATCGTTTCCCCTTCGAGTGTCTGAGCGATCAACAAGACGTCCGGATCCTCGACCACACCAAAGGAAAGATCGCCGCGGTCGAGGACGGCGACATCCTCACCCCCGTCCACCGGGTGGACGAGGAGCGCTTCATCGCCGGCCTCGTCGGCCGTGAGGACGATCAGGTATTGGCCGTCTGGGCTGAAGGAGGCGTCGAGAGTCTCGCCCGAGGCGATGGATCGAGACTGCGCGTCGAGAAGCGAAAGGGCAAGATCGCCTTCGTCCGTCTCCCCGATGACGAAGAGAGCCGAGCCCTGCGGGGAAAACTCATAGGAGACGATTCTGAAGAACTCGTCCCCTTCCGCCAGAACCCGCCCATCCTGGCGGCTGATGACAACGACGTTGGACCTCTCCCCGTCGGAGCTCACATAGGCCACCCGGGTGCCGTCGGCCGAGAGCCGGAAGGTGCCGTCGGTGCCTTCCTGCTCATCGAGCAAGACCTCTGAATCGGCGCCATCCAGGTTGTACGCCGTGAGGGTGAGGGCGTCGGCCGCAGCATCCGAGACGAGGAGAGTGGAGCCATTCGAGGAGACCTGGCAGGTGTCGCCCCGAGCCACGCGCTGGGCCTCATCCCCGCGGCGTGAGACGTAGCAGCGAACGCGGCCGGGCTCGTGCTCCTCGACGATGAAGATCGTGTCTCCGCTGTCGAGAGTGAGGAGCGAGGTTATCCTGGCGTCGGTCTCATGCACCTGTCTCGGCTCGCCCCCGCGGCGGCCCTGCAAGTTGAGGGAGGTGCCGCCCTCGGTCTGGACCAAGTAGAGGAGCGACCGGCTCTCGGGGAGGAACGCGCCAAAGCCGAATGGACGGTAGGCGAAGCCGTTGGCCGTCTGCTGGCCCCAGAGTGTCGGGGAGGCCTCCTGGGTGTCGTCAGCCAGGAGGAGCCCGCGTTGAACGTCCTGCCCCGGCCGTACGAGGTAGTAGTCCGCCTCCTGTCTTCGGTCGGGAACGCGCAAAATGATCTGATCGCGTGAGATGCCCGGGAGTCCGAAGGGCAGCCACTCGGGTCGGAAAACGGCCAGAATGGCCACGATGCAGACCAGGCAGAAGCAGAGAACGATCAAGATGACCAGGAGCAGCCAGGGCGCGGAACGTTTCATGGAAGCACTCCTTGTCTGAAGGAGCCGGCCGCTCTCCTCCCGGGCGCCGGGGAGATCGCCGGTTGGCCCGGGCCGTCGGGAGGCGCGAGGTTGTGACCGGGCCTACGCCGGACCGGTCCCCCGGGATGTCCGTCGGCAGCGGGAGTGGGGGCCCCTGCGTGAAGGATTATACCGGAAGACGCGCGAGCCTCACCTGGTACACAAAGGCCACTCGAGCCGCCGAGGGCCCGAGTGGGAGGCGCGGAGAACTTCGATGCCGAGGTCAGGATCTACCGTGCAGGGAGGAGGCCGCTTCTGCGCTTTTGCGGGCGGCAGGCGGCCTCATCCGTGCGATGGCGAACGGGGCGCCCAGGCTATGTCTCTCCCAGTGAGCCCTCGAGCAAGGCCAAGTCGCTCGCCAGAACCTCCAGGTCGTTCTGCGCGGCAAAGGCGTCGTCGTTCAGTTCAGAGATGGCCAGGGTGAGCCGCTCGCGCATCTGGCGCACCTGATCACGCGCCTGGGCGTCTTCCAGGATGTTGAGGAGCGAAGCGAGTCGCTCGTCCGTGGGCAGGAGGGCGTCGGCGGCATCATCCGGCCGTCCGAGGGCCAGCGCCACCTGGGCCGAGGTGACGTCGACCATCGAGCGCAGGAGGAGAAGGCGCGATCGAGCGAGGGTGGCCTCCGCCTGTAGCGCCTCATTCTCTTGGCGAAGAGAGCGAAGAGCCTCCACCTCGCTCTGGGCGGCGTCCAGATCCGACCGCAGGCCATCCACCTGGGCCCGCAGAGGTTGGACCTGGGCAAACCAGAGCAGAGCAATACCGGCCGCGAAGATCACGGCGGCCGCCACGGCCCAGCGCAAGGCGGAGCGGAACCACCTCCCCAGCCGGCTTACGGGTTTTCTCGGCGGCGCGGCGGGCTGAGAAGAGGTTTGAGTCATGTCGACCTCCAGCGGGTTGGATTAGGGGCCGGCGGCTTCGGCCAGCTGCCTCCAGGCAATCTCGAGATCATCCGAGGCGACGACCGCTGAGCCCGGAAGATGGCCGATCGCCAGTTCGAGACGATCGAGGATCGAAGCCAGAGCAGCGGCCTCCTCCTCGGGCGCCTCTTCGGCGACCTGAGCCAGGATTTCGCTGGCGAATTCAATGTCATCCGCGGCTAATCCGAGATTGTCTTGGATCAGCCACAGGCGGGCGCGAGTGAGCGCCTCCAGGGCGCGAATCATTTCCAGGCGGCGGCCCAGACTCTGAGCAGGCGACTCGGCGTCGGCGAGGCTCGCCTCGAGAGCCGCCAGGGCCGTCGCCGTGTCCTCCACGTCGGTCTCGAGCGCCTCGAGGCGCTCGGGGATCTCGCTCAGGTCTTCCAGGCGATCGGCGTGCGCCGAGACTTCCGACTGCAGGCCGGCCAGCGCCTCCGTCTGACGGGCGAGCTGGCCCTCGATCTGCGCCAGCCGGGCGTCGAGCGCCGCCCGGTCGCCGCGGCTCTGTTCCTGGTAGGCCGCCAGCGCCGCCTCCACCTCAGCCAGGCGCTCGGTGTTCGCCTGGACTGGCTCCACATACTTGCGATAGACCGCCGGCACTCCAAAGTAGACGGCGAGCCCCAGTCCGAGGCCAACCATGAGCACGAAGAGGAGGCGAAGGAGGAAGCGTGCCACGCGTGCGGCGAATGTGGCGGTGCGGTCACCCATCGTTGGTTCGGGGGATTTCGTGGGCAGTGTCATCCGGCGCCTCCGTCACGGGGCGGGGGTTGGAGTGGGCGCGGTGGTTCCGAGAAGCTGTAAGAGCCCTTCGAGAAACGCGTCGAAGCGGCCGACCTGCTGGCCCAGCGCCCGGGTCTCCCGTTCGAGGGAGTCCAGGGAGGCCTGCATCGCTTCGACGTCGGTGAGGGCCTGGTCCATCTCCCCGCGTAGGGCGGCCGCTTGTTCCTCCACCGTGCTCATCCGCCCGCTCAGGCCCTCGAGCGCCTCGAGGCGGCGGCTCACGCTCTGAAGGGTGCCAGTGGCGCTGTCGAGCGTCTGCTGCGCGGTGGCGAGTTGGGACTCCAGTTGGCGCACGGCCTGGAGGCGACCGAAGTTGAGCGTTCCGTTGATGCCGGCGAGAATCGCCAGCGTGAGCGCCATCGAGAGGAGGAAGCTGCCCACGGCGGCTCCCGCCACGAGCCAGAGAGTTTCCAGACGCGTGTAGGGCGGCCTGGGCGCGGGGGAAGGGCGTTCCCGGCGTGAGGGGGCAATGGCGGCCGCGGGCGCCTGCTCCTTCTCCTCGGAGGCTGGCTCCAAAGGCGGCGATTCTACGGTTTGCTCGCCGAGGGGGAGGGAGGTGAAATCGAGATGCGACGTCAGTCGGCTGATGGCCGCCTCCCCAAGCCCCGGGACGCGCCGGAGGTCGTCGGGGGCTTCGAAGGGGCGAGCATCGAGGATGCGTTGCGCGAGGGAGGGCCCGATCCCGGGGAGTTGGCGGAGCTCCTCGAGGCTGGCTGTGTTGGGGTCTACACGGCGGGGTTCTTCGGTCATGAGGCGCTCCAAGGAGGCGATCGATCCGTGGTGCCAGGCGCGGGCCGATGGTCCGGCCGTGGCCTGGCCGGCTCCGCGCTACTCGAGGCGCGGCGGGCCGAGGCTTACGCTCGGCCAGAGCGTGGGGCGGCGGCGCCGGCGGGCGAAAACATTGACAAGAACCAGCCCGAAGACGAAGCCCCCCACGTGCGCCCACCAGGCAATCCCGCCATACGAGCCCGGCGTTCCGGCGGCGCCGAGGTTGAAGAGCCCGGAGGAAAGTTGAGCGAGAAACCAGATTCCCAGGAAGATGAAGGCCGGGATCTCGACGAACCAGGGGAGGAAGAACAGCGGGAGGAATGTGAGGACGCGCCCCTGAGGGAAGAGGAGGAAGTAGGCTCCGAGCACGGCGGCAATCGCCCCGCTGGCGCCCACCGTGGGCAGCCCCGAGAGCGGGTCGAATACCGTCTGGGCGATCCCTGCCGCCACGCCCCCCAGGATGTAGAAGACGAGATACCGCAAATGGCCCATCCGATCTTCGATGTTGTCGCCGAAGATCAGAAGGGTCCACATGTTGCTCAGGAGATGAAACCAGCCGCCGTGGAGAAATGCCGAGGTGATCAGTGTCAGCCAGACGAGGGGCTGGGCTAGGGACAGCCGGCCAGGGACCAGAGCGTAGGTCCCAAACAGGCGATCGAGGCCGGATGGTCCAAGGGAGAGTTCGTAGACGAAGACGACGACGTTGAGGCCGATCAGCCCCAGGTTGACCAGCGGGAAGGTGTGCGAACGTACTGTATCACGCAGCGGAAACATCGACCCTCACCGGAATCACAATGGGCGGCAAGCGCCGCCCATTGTACTCCAGTTGTCGATGCGTCTCTTAGTGCGCCTTGACCTTGATGGTCTTGGGTCGGGCCCCTTCGGCCTTGGGGATCCGCAGTGTCAGGACGCCGTTCTCGACCACCGCCTCGGCCTTGGAGGCGTCGAGCGGATCGGGCAGGCGAAGGCTGCGGGCAAACTCGCCCATCTCGATCTCACGAAGCAGGTAGCCGTCGTTCTCCTCGCTGCGCTCGGCCGTCTTTCCGCGCAGGGTGACCACGTCTTCCAGAATCTCGATCTGCAGATCTTCCGCCTTCAGGCCCGGTACGGCCGCGGTGATCTCATAGGCCTCGCTGTCGGCCTTGACGTCGACCGGAAGGCGGGAGCCGCCGTTGAAACCGATGGGCCGATACCGGCGCTGGACGGGGGCGTAGCGGGTGAGGTACAGGTTGCTCATGCTCTACTCCTTGATGTGTCTGGCTTCATCGTTACCGTATCCTAACCGCACAGGATCAGAGGCGCCTATACCCGATATACGAGGTCCATTAACGTGCGCTGTAGATCTGGCTCTTACGTTCCTCCGATGGCCCTCCAACGGTGGGCCTGTACTTAAGGAGAGGAGAACACGACTTGGGGAAGGCTGGCCATGGATCTTGAGCGATACACCCAGAAAGCCCAGCAAGCCATTCTGGACGCTCAGCAGCGGGCGATGGATTTTCGCCACTCCTCGGTGGAACCCGTCCACCTGCTCCTGGCGCTTCTGCGTCAGGCCGAAGGCGTCGCACCGGCGATCGCAACGCGCATTGCCGGGAGCCCGTCCATGCTCGTCGAAGAGCTGGAGAGAGATCTTGCCGGGAGGCCGAAGGTCTATGGCGGGAGCGACAGGCCGGGCCTCTCCCGGGCCACCGCCGACGCCCTCACGGCCGCCGAGCGACAGGCGTCCTCGATGAAAGACGACTACGTCTCGACCGAGCACCTCCTCCTGGCGTTGGCCGCCGGCCCTGAGGCCGCCCGCCTGAAGGCCTACGGCGTGACGCCGGAAGCCATCCTCCAGGCTCTGGCCGGGATCCGGGGCTCGCAACGCGTGGTGAGCGCCACACCCGAGACCACCTACCAGGCCCTGGAGAAATACGGCCGGGATCTCACCCAGCTGGCTCGCCAGGGCAAGCTCGACCCGGTGATCGGACGCGACGAAGAAATCCGGCGCGTGATCCAGGTGCTCTCGCGCCGCACCAAGAACAATCCCGCCCTCATCGGCGACCCCGGCGTGGGCAAGACGGCGATCGTGGAGGGGCTGGCGCAGCGCATCGTCAACGGCGACGTGCCGGAAGGATTGAAGAAGAAGCGCCTGGTGCAGCTCGACCTCGGGGCGCTGGTGGCCGGGGCGAAGTACCGCGGCGAGTTTGAGGAGAGGCTCAAGGCCGTGCTGAAGGAAGTGACCGACGCGGCCGGCGAGGTGGTGCTCTTCGTCGACGAAATGCACAATGTCGTCGGGGCCGGTGCGGCCGAGGGGGCGATGGACGCCGGCAACATGCTCAAGCCCATGCTGGCCCGCGGGGAACTTCACCTGATCGGCGCCACGACCGTGGACGAATACCGCAAGCACGTGGAGAAGGATGCCGCGCTCGAGCGCCGCTTTCAGCCCGTGTATGTCGATCAGCCGAGTGTGGGAGATACGATCAGCATCCTGCGTGGGCTCAAGGAGCGCTACGAGGTGCACCACGGCGTGCGGATCCAAGACGGCGCCGTGATCGCCGCAGCCACGCTTTCTCAGCGCTACATCAGCGACCGCTTCCTGCCCGACAAGGCGATCGACCTGATCGATGAGGCTGGCGCCCGGCTGCGGACGGACATCGATTCCAAGCCCCAGGCCCTCGACGAAGTGGATCGGCTCATCATGCAGCTCGAGATCGAGCGCGAGGCGCTGCGCAAGGAGAAGGACGAGGCCTCGCGCGAGCGCCTGCGGAAGCTCGAGGGCGAATTGAGCGGGCTGCGCGAGCGCTCTTCGCAGCTCCACCTGCGCTGGAAAACGGAGAAGGATGTGATCTCGGGCATTCGGAAGGCCAAGGAGCAGATCGAGCAGACGCGCACCCAGATCGAGCAGGCGGAGCGCCGGGCCGATCTCGAGCAGGCGGCTCGCCTGCGCTACGGGACGCTGCGCGAGCTGGAGGCCCAGCTGACGGAGCAAGAGAGGCGCCTCAAGGAAGTTCAATCGGAGGGCGCCCTCCTCAAGGAAGAAGTGGACGCGGAAGATGTGGCCGCCGTGGTTTCGCGCTGGACGGGGATCCCGGTCTCGAGGCTCCTCGAAGGAGAAATGGAAAAACTCCTCCACATGGAGGAGCGGCTCCACACGCGCCTGGTGGGCCAAGACGAGGCGGTGCGGGCCGTCTCCCACGCCGTGCGGCGCTCACGGTCGGGCCTGCAGGATCCCCATCGGCCGATCGGCTCGTTCATCTTCTTGGGGCCCACCGGAGTGGGCAAGACGGAGCTTGCCCGAGCTCTGGCTGAGTTCCTCTTTGACGACGAAGGGGCGATGGCGCGGATCGACATGGGCGAGTATCAGGAGAAGCACACCGTCTCGCGGCTGATCGGGGCGCCGCCGGGATACGTGGGCTTTGAGGAGGGCGGCCAGCTCACCGAGGCCGTGCGCCGCCGGCCCTACAGCGTCGTTCTGTTTGACGAAATCGAGAAGGCTCACCCCGATGTCTTCAACGTCCTGCTTCAGCTCCTCGACGACGGCCGCCTCACCGACGGTCAGGGCCGGACCGTCGATTTCAAGAACGCGGTTGTGATCATGACCTCCAATCTGGGCAGCGAGATCTTCGCCGAGAACCCGGACGGCGGGGAGGCGCTCGACGCCCGGCTGCGCCAGCTGCTCGCTCGGCATTTCCGACCCGAATTCCTCAATCGGGTGGACGAGATCGTCGTTTTCCACCGGCTGGGACGCGATCACCTGCGGGAGATCGTGAGCATCCAGCTCCGACGAGTGGCCGGGCGGCTGGCCGAGGCCGGCTTCGGGATGGAGGTGAGCGACGAGGCCCGCGACTACCTGGCCGAAGTCGGCTACGATCCGGTGTATGGCGCCCGCCCCTTGAAACGGGCGATCCAGCGCGAGCTGCAAGATTCTCTGGCGCTGCGGCTGCTCGCCGGCGAGATCCGGCGCGGCGACACCATCCTGATCGACCGAGGGCCCGAAGGGCTCACGTTCATCCCGCTGGCGGCCGGCGAGGCGGCTGGCAAAGCGGCGTAATCCGGCGCGGGCCCGATCGACCCCCCTCCTGCCCTCCCCCTGAAGAGGTTGTGAATGAATCGGAGTAGCACATGCGCAAGCATCCCTTGCATCGAATTGCACTGATGCATGGGCGATCGAGATCTCGATCACCCGGCGCATGGCATCGGAGTAGTCTTCCATTGAAGAGGTGAGGACGTCGTTGGTCCCTAGAAGGATCAGGGCGACCGACGGCCGGACTCAGCGATATTCGCACTCGAGAGGCGTCTCGTCTTCCCGGCAGTAATCGGAATCGCCGTAGCCGTTGGAGACCACCCTCGACGCCCACCACCCGCCCTGCGCCGCCAGGCTGTAGTTGTCGAACGAGTTGTGCGTCCGGGCCCAATCCTCCGAGTAGTAGTCGATTACGTCCTGCAAGTAACCGAAGCCAGCAAGGTTGTAGCGCCCCTGGCCGATGGCCGTCAGGAAGGCGGGCGAGACGGTGATGCTGTCGCCGACCTTGGAGAAGACGTTGGGGCGGTTTCCCAACGCCAGGCCGTCCCGGAAGATCTCATGGGCGTGCTCGGTCAGCCCCGAAAGGATGCCGGCGCTCGTCCCGGGGGCCTGCGTCGCCCCCGAGACGGCCGCGGGGGTGCCCGTTGCGCCGGCGACCGGCGAAACGCTGACGTCGTAGACCACCGGCACTTGCTGCAGGTCGACGAAGACGTCGGTGTAGCGAGCGTACACCCAGCCGCGGGTTTGGTAGGCGGTCTGGACCTCAAGCCAGAGTCTGTCGATGCTACGTCCGACAACCGTCAGCGGAGTGAGGGGGTTCAGAGTGACGATCACTTCTTCGGCCAGGCCCGGCCCCGTCCGTAGGTTGAGCGCGCCGCCGCTTGAGGTCTGGGCCGTGAAGGGCCAGATCGGTGAGGTGATGGTCGGCAGAGGCGCATCGCCGCCGGGCCTTGGCGCATTCTACATCGATCAAAACTCGGCGGCCCACCGGTGGGAGCTCCGGCTGTGGGGTAGCGTCCCTCGCCGGCTCCACGGCCGCTCACGGAATGAGAAGGAGCGCAGCTTCACGCCATGGAAACTGAGAGGTACCAGCAAGGCACGGAACTCTCACCCACACCGGACCTCCGGCTCCGCGCGTGCCCATGGCTCAAGATCCGGGCCAGCCGGCCGGCGCCGCAGCCAACCGTGACGTACTTAATTCCCCCATAGGGCCTCCTCGCGCTCGCCAAGCTGTGAGGTTGCTGCAAGGCGCAGAAAGGCCCGCCTACTCTAGAATGAGAATGCGAGTCAGATCCGTCCATCCCTGGGCGCAGGTCGCGCACCGACCTGGTGCGCGAGGGAAGCGCAAGGCGACTGGGCGGTCGGGGAATAAGATGGCCAGGGTTCTGATCGTGGATGATGATCCCAACACGGTGGAGATTCTGGCGAGGGCGATCACGTTCTATGGTCACCAGGCCGAGCGGGCGTATTCCGGTGAGGAGGCGCTCGAGAAAATCAGCGGCCACCCTCCTGAGATCGTCCTCTTGGATCTCATGGTTCCTGGGCTCGATGGTTACGAGACCCTCCGCCGCCTGCGTAACATCCCAGGCCTGAGCAAGCTGCCGGTGATCATCGTCACGGCGAGCGCCAAGACGGACCTGGAGCAACGGGTCGCTGCGGCCGGCGCCACGGGATACCTTCGCAAGCCGGTGTCACTTGCGGCGCTGGCAGAGCTCATCAGCCGCACGGTCGAGCCCAACGGTGGGCGCGGCGCTGCGCCTGCGGCG
>DATEAV010000087.1:0-4460 GCA_035288185.1 Anaerolineales bacterium
GTGGTGTGAGAGCATGCAGTTTGCCATCGCGCTCGCCTGCCGCCACCTGAGGCTCACGCCCGCCCAGGCGATCGCCGCGGCCACCATCAACGCCGCCGCCGCCATTTCTCGCGCCGATCGGGTGGGCAGCCTGGAGCCGGGAAAGCAGGCGGACCTCCTCATCCTCGACGCGCCGGATTACCGCCATCTGGGCTACCGCTTCGGGACCAACCTCGTCTCCGCGGTGATGAAAGGCGGCCGCTGGGTCAGCGGCCGCTGAGACCTTTCTCCGCGAATCGACGTCCTCGCGGTCTGCTAGACAGGCCCATCTTCCTCCAGTTCTCCAGGATCCCGTTTGGTGCCACGGGCAACGAGGGGGTCTAGCGCCTTAACCAGATGGCCCGCTGTGGATTGCCGAATGTGCTCGTGCGTGAGGCTCCGAAAACCTTCCAGGTACTCGATCCACTTCGGACAGGCAATACCTTCCACGGATGCCCGCGCCCGGTCGAGCCATTCGGCGGCCAGGTTGAGGTGGTCGACGTCCAGCCAGGAGGAACGGATCCTCTCCTCCACCTCCTCAACCAGCCCTGCCTCGAGACGGGCATCCTCTCGAGGAGCAGCGGCGCAAGAGAGAAAGTAGGTGAGGCGGCCGCCAAGCATGTCTTCCTCCCAGTCGCCAAGATCATCCAGCAGCTGCGAGGCCACCGCCAGGTGCTTGATAGAGCTCTCAATCGGCTCTTGAAGATCGCCGCGCTCCGTGGCCGAGAGGTAGGCGGACATCGTCAGGACGATCGGGGAAAACTTCGCCTTCACCATGCGTAGGAAATCGGGATAGGAGAACGCGCCGTGGGCAGCCCTCATCCCCCTCTCCAAGGCGAGCCCCTCGAGATGCTCGGCGATCAGGCGCTCGGCAGTGGGCCAGAACGACGAGCCGACGCCCAGGCAGGCGCGCAGCGTCGCGATCCCTCTCTCATGCAGGAGCCTGTGCAGCAAGAGCGTGTCTTCCGGAGAGGCCGCCTGCCCGTCCACGAGGTGATCCAGTAGAGCCGAGGAAATCACGACCATACTCCCTCCCTCGGCCAAGCTGAGGAAGGTTGCGTCGTCGAGCGGCGACGTGAGTTCCCAGAAGAGCCAGGGCGTCAATGTGACGCCCGGGTTCATCGTGGAGGGGCCCACGAAGGCTTCGGCTCCCGGCTCGCCGGTGTACGTGGTCCGGCGAAGGGCATGGGTTCGAAGGGGCTCATTCAGGCGCGAGACGAACGAGAGGAATCTCTCGTCGAGCGCGGCAAGCAGCGGCTTACCGCGCTCATCCCCCAGCCTTGTGAGGTTCGTCATCGGGACCCCTTGCGGAATGACGTGGGATACCCGGCCGCAGCCGGCGGTCTCACACTTACGGGCCCGCGACCGACGCGGAGGTCAACCGGAGCGTGATGCGTTCAGAGTGACGCTTACCACCACCACCAGGGGATCGAGCCTTTGTAGATGATCTTCTCGAGCTCGGCGTGCATCGCTTCGAGGTCAGCGAACTCAACGCCCAGCTGCTCGCGCAGGATCTCCATCTTCATTTCCGGCGTCCCGTGTTTGAGGACGGCCCTCCGGCTCTCACCCGCATCTGTGGGGTCGCTTGCCCAATCGATGAGCGACTGGACCTTATCCCACGGCAACGCAGCCTGACGTTTCATCGCGCTCCCTCCGTTGGAACGGCCTCGCGGCCTCGAGTTCGGCCCGCCCACACCAGCGGACCGATCCTTGCGCTTCCCCGGGCTACGACGACGCCGGGCGCGCTATGCTCAGATCGAAAGCTTCGTTCTCTTCGATCGCCACCGAACTGGCCCGTTTCCACCGACACTGCGACATCCCGAGTCCGATGGATAGTACGAACGCAAACAGGATCCTCGAGAGCATAGAAACCCCGGCGAGGTCCCGATAGACCAGCAGGACGTAGGGGACCGTGACGGCCACCAGAGCCACTGCGCTCAGCAGCGGCTTGCCGATGTGGCTGCGCCATGGCGGGCGTTCCCCCAGCCAGGGAAGACCCAGCGAGACTACCGCACCCAAGACAAGCCCGTAAAGGATGTTGACGGGCACATACACTTCCGGTCCTGCCTGCGGGGCCAGGAGCCCCGCCAGCGAGAACGGGATCAAGTAGGCCGGCTGGATGAGCCCGGCCAATGCGCCCATTACCAGTCGCCAGGGGCGCCGCCCCGGGCCATGCCACAGGGAATCGGCGAGGCCCACACCGAAGCCCAGCGCCGCCCCCTGCAGCGCCCCCACGACCATCCCGGTCACCGCGGCGCTGATCATCCAACCCGGGATGGTGACGAAATCCTGCGCGGTGGCGAAGATTTCCGGACGGCCGAGCGCCATATACGCCGGTGTGCCCGCGCCGTGCAGCATCAGAGCCAGCGCCCCACCGACGGCAGCACGAGCAGTCTGAGAGAAGATCTTGGCCCGGCCTTCACGCCAGCGTCGTTGCGCAATCCCCAGGGCGAGAGCCGGCCTGGGAACAGGCCCGACATTCGCTGGCAGCCCGACCTCGTCGGCAACCGCCACAAGGGCAGCCAGGGCAGAAGAGTCGTTCGTCGACCGAAGCGCAGCAAGGAGTGGGTCGACCGCCTCCCGCAGCCTCCCTCCCCGCGCCAGCGCCAAGGCCGCCGATTCGCGAATCGAGGAAGAATCCTCGGCCTGCACCACATGCCGCAGCGCAGCGACAGCCTCCGGCCCCTCAATCTCTGTTAACGTCTCGACGATCGCGGCGCGGCCGCGAGGTTTGGGATACTCCCGATAGCAGATCTCGAGCGCGGCCACGACATCCGTGGAACGGCCGCGCTGCAACCACGGGCGCAGTTCGAGACCATGGTGGACGGCGCTTCGCAGACACAGGCAAACATCGTCCGGTCCTAGGACGAGCTCCGACGGCGCTGCATAGACGGTGGCCAGCTCGGCCACATCCAGCACCGCGACGCCCTTCTGACGCCAGTGGAAAAGGAGCGCCTCGATCGCCTGCGAGGCCGAGCTTGCTTGTGCGGCGGCAGGAAGGCCGCGGCGCGCTTCGCGGGGAGCCTGCGGTGCAGACAGCCTGTGAAAGATCTCCACAGTCTGGACGGAAGGTTCCACGCCCAACTCGCGCTGCAGCCCCTCCCTGCAGCGCCGAAAGACGGCCGCCACTCCGGCTTGGTCACCGAGCGAGGCATTGGCCTGCATCAGGGCACGATAGGCCGGCTCGGGCACCTGCCCCAGGGCGATCCAACGCTCACCCCATTCCAGGACCTCGCCCCACCGCTCTTCCGCAAGAAGACGTTCCACTAGAGCCTGGATCTTCCGTTCGAAACACGCCCTCAGACGCTCCCTTTCGAGGATCACCCACTCATCGTAGAACCCCGGAAGGAGCTCCCCTCCATAGGCGGATACGTCCGCAAGCAGCCCTTCGAGACCTTCCTCAGCCAGGCTCGCCCGCCCCACCTGCGAGGCATCCACCCAGACATCGGGAGTGGCATGGAAGGTCAGGCTGATATTGTCGGAGGCCAGGAACTCGGCTCCTTTTCCTGATCCGGCGGAGAGGGTCTGACGGATCCTCCACAAGGCGTGGCGCAGGTTGCTTCGGGCGTTGGCCTCGTCGGCCTCGGGCCACAGAAGCCCCGAGAGCCTTTCCCGCCGATGGGCAACCCCAGGAGAGAGGGCCAGGAAAGCGAGCAGGGATTGAGCCGGGCGCGACGGGATCTCCAGCGGATCCCCGTCATGATGGACGGCGAAGCGTCCCAGCAGCCGGACGTGAATCATCGAAAGGTCGACAATGTCCTGAAAGGGGGCAGCAGGTGTCCTGCTTTGGCGTCAGGGCCGACAAGCAATCAGTATAGCATGATCCGTTTTGAGTTCAAGGAAGCGAAATCCCGGAAAACACGCTGAATAAACGCCTCCCGACACGCTGCCAAGACGGTCCCCGTCTAGAGTCACGGCAGAGTTCCAGGCCACCCGGGCCGGAAATCACCGGAAGAAGCCCGGAGCGGCGAGGAAAACGCCAAAGGAGGCGAAATGTCCAACGGTTACATGTGGTTGAAACTGGGCCAGCTGAAGGCGGCTGATCTGCA
Organism: Anaerolineales bacterium; assembly: GCA_035288185.1. GTDB lineage: Bacteria > Chloroflexota > Anaerolineae > Anaerolineales > E44-bin32 > DATEAV01. The sequence continues at coordinate 4,068 of DATEAV010000087.1, forward strand.
GAAGGAAGCGAAGGAACACAGGATGGCGAGCTCGTTCCGACCCGAGAGGCCGTCATGGCTCGCCGCGAGGGTGCTGGCGGGCGCCTGGGTGACGATCTTGGGCGGTGTGCTTCTCCTGCTCGCTCGCTAGCCTCACATCCACGGCCCGCCGTCGAGGCTTGAGGCAGCCCTCACAAGGCATAGAGGCGGGGCACCGCCTCTGTGCCTTCTTTATGGCCGGATGAACGGGCGCTTCCCGATCGCAGACACGGGCAGCCTCTCCCGTGAAGCCCCGGCACTTCGGCCGGCCACGCTTTCGCCCGGGAGCGCAGCGTGGCCCCGATCAACACGGTCAGGCCCGTCCCACCTGGCTCCCCGATCAGCTCGGCATCCCCTCTGGCATCGAACTTGTAT
>DATEAV010000088.1:0-3117 GCA_035288185.1 Anaerolineales bacterium
CTCCTCCTGGTGTGGCACGAGCATAGGCTGCCAGAATCAGCGCGGCGTTAACGGGGCGCCGCGCGACCGGCTAGCGAGGCCTAGCCATTCGGATAGGCGGCCGCAGAGGCGGGCCGTAGGTGACTGCACTCGGCCTGGGGCTGGCGAACCACAGCCATCCATCCCTTGCACGGAAATCATCGGCGCGGGGCCGCCAAGCCCTCACTCCGCTGGGAGCCGCGCCGGGCGGGCATTCAACGGGGCATAGGCCGTGCAACGTGAACCTGGGCGGAAGGCGCCCTCCGCCGGTCAACGGCATCGCCCGGGGAGCGGGATCCGGCCCGAGACGCATCCCCAGAGTCCAAATGGAATCGGCTAACGATAGGATTCGGCTTGAAGGGTGAAGAGGCGCGCGTAGGTGCCATCAAGCGCCAGGAGCTCGGCGTGGGTTCCTCGCTCGGTCAGACGGCCGTCTTCGATCACGAAGATGCGGTCGGCCATGCGGACGGTGGAAAAGCGGTGGCTGATGAGCACCGCCATACGATCTTCGGCCAGCTCCCGAAACCGCTGGAAGACCTGCATCTCGTTCTCGGCGTCAAGCGAGGCAGTGGGCTCGTCGAGGACGAGGATCTCGCAATCGCGCATGAAGGCGCGCGCCAGCGCCACCTTCTGCCACTCCCCTCCCGAAAGATCTCTTCCCTGGGAGAACCAGCGTCCCAACATGGTCTCATAGCCTTGGGGGAGCGATGCCAACACCGGGTGGGCGCCGCTCTTCTCGGCGGCGGCCTGGATGCGGGGCCGGTCGCCGAGCGCCTCGATCTGGCCGAAGCCCACGTTCTCGGCCGCCGAAAGATGGTAGTGGACGAAATCCTGGAAGATGACGCCAATCTTGCGCCGGAGATCCGCCGGATCGTAGTCCCGCAAATCGACTCCATCCAGCAACACCTCGCCCTCACTCGGGTCGTAGAGGCGGGTGAGCAGCTTGATGAGCGTCGTCTTCCCGGCGCCGTTCGGGCCGACGAGGGCCACCTTCTCACCGGGCCGGATGGTGAGGTCGACGCCGCGCAGAGCCCAGGTTTCCTGCCCGGGGTAGCGGAAGGCGACGCCGCGGAACTCCACGCCATGCACAACGCGGGAGGGGGCAGGGCTTGGGTGAGGCGCCCTCGCCATGAGGGGCTTGAGTTCGAGGAAAGCGAAGAGGTTGCTCATGAAGAGCCCGTTCTCGTACAGCTCGCTGAGGCCAAAGAAGATCGCTTCGAAGGTCTGTTGGCTGCCGCGGAAGATCCCCAGATAGAGCGTCATGTCCCCCAGGGTGATCGAGCCTTCGACCGCCCTCCAGACGATCCAGGCATAGGCCGCGTAGTAGGTGAGGGTGGCCAGCAGGCCCCAGCCCATGGAGGCCAGGCTACGCCGCTGAGCGATGGCCTGATCCTCCCGCAGGAACTTCCAGAAGAGATCGGCGTAGCGCCCGAGCAGCGGCTCACCCAGCCCGAAGAGCTTCACCTCCTTTACGGCCGAGTAGTCGGTGAGCACATACTCAAGGTAGGAAAGCTTGCGGGACTCCGGCGCACGCCAGGTGATCACCCGGAAGGTGAGGTCGGCGAATTTGCTCTGGGCGATGAAGGCCGGAAGGGTGGCCACAAAGAGAATGAGAGCAAGAAGCGGGCTGAAGCGCAGGAGGAGCGCGGCAAAGGAGAGGAGCGTGAGCACGTTCTGGACGACGTAGAAGCCGCCATTGACGATCTGCAGCCCGCGCCAATCCGCCTCACGCCGGGCGTTCTGCAGCTTGTCGTAGTAGTCGGCATTCTCGAAGTGGCTCAGGTCCAGCTCGAGCGCCTTGCGGATAATGCGGGTGTTGATGGTGAGGTTGAGCCGCGAGTGCAGCACGTGCTCGGCCAGGTTGCGGGCCTGGTTGACGGCCGACTGCCCGACGAGCAAGACGAACTCGGCGGCGAGCATCGGCGCCACCGCGCGCAACCCTTCCTGCGCGCTGATGTCCCCGCCGATTGCGGCGACCACCGCATCGACGATGAGCTTGCCCACCCAGGCCTGCCCCGCCGGAAGCAGGGCTCCGACCACGGTGCAGGCGCCCATGACCAGGGCCGAGGGGCGATGGGCCTCCCAGACGAGGCCGAACGCGCGGCGGACGTTGATTGCCGCGTCCCGCGCCTTCGCTTGCGTCTCTCTAATCCGTGGCAGCAGACGGGCGAAACGGTCCCTCATCGGGGGCCATGATAACCGCTCAGGGTCGAACCTTCCAGGGGGAAAAGGGGAATCCGCCGCCAGCGGCGAGTCTCCAGCTCCCCGCGGGCTTCAACCTCGCGGGGAGCTCCAAGCCGCTATCCAAGCAGCGGGTACGCAGGGACGAAGGGCCCTTCCGCCATCGCAACGATCTTGGGCTTCGCTGGTGCTGCGCGTCTACGCACGGGATCGCCTCGAAAGGACCTAGCCCCCGAGCGCCCCGCCCAGGATCTGCTGGGTGACCCAGACCACAATCGGGAAAAGCAACGCGGCGACGACCGTGCGCAGCGTCTCGGGCGCCCAGGGCCACGTCGGAATCCGCATCAATGCGGCGCGCTCGATCTCCAGGCTTGCCATGGTCTTGTTGAGGTCATCCATCCCTCCCAGCCGCCTCCTGGTCACCCTGCGGTGCAGATCGGCGATGGCGGCCTTCAACATGGCGCCATTCTCGGCGATCATGCGCTCCTTTTCCTTCTCCAGCAGGCGGTGAACGCCGAGCTGGGGCAGGAGGAAGCTTGCTGCAAGCACCGCCAGGAAGAGCCCGAGGATGATGAGCGAGCCTACCGACGCATAGATGTCGGGATAGAGCCCGGAGAGAAGCCCGTTGAAGATCAGGATCGTGATCGAGACCCGCGCCGTGTGACGGGAGAGGGAATAGAGCGGGGAAAGCTCGAACAGGTCCACTCGCGAGTGGTGAGTGTAGATTTCGCTGATCATCCGCAGCTGGCGCAGCAGCTGATAGGCGAAGGCGCCCATCGCCAACCAGGAGAGAGCCGCCAGGGACAGGCCCAGCGCCGCCGGCACCGGCTGGGGGGAGATGTCGAACGCGAGCAGCAGCGCGTGGAGGAGCCTGGAAGGGATGGTCATCGATGTCAGGCGAGAAGGAAGCGCGGGGTC
>DATEAV010000089.1:0-2815 GCA_035288185.1 Anaerolineales bacterium
CACAGTGCCGAGAGACGGGGCTCGCATCCGGACCCGCAGCGAGGCTGTCGATCGCGCCCGGCGGACGATCCTGGAGATGCTGGCGGCCTCCGTCGATCTCTCCGAAAGCCCCGGGCTGCAAACCATGCTGGATCAGTACGGCGCCATGCCGGCCCGTTTCGGGGAGGCCGAGCTGCGCCAGCCGCCCCTGATCGACGACAATCCGATGTACATCCGCGACTACGCCAAGTGCGTTCTATGCTGGCGTTGCGTCCAGGTGTGCGCCGAAGACGCCCAGTACACCTATGCGCTCACGTTCGGCGGACGCGGTTTTCACACGTCGATCGCCACCTTCTTCGACCGGCCCATGCCCGCCACCAGCTGCGTCTTTTGCGGGCAATGCGTCGGGGTCTGCCCCACGGGGGCCCTCAAGGGCAAGCGGGAAGATCTTCTCGAGCAGGGCGTCCCGCCGGAGGAGGTCTTCGAACAGACGCGGCGAAAGAGTCACGGGCAGCGTTCGACCGGCGCGGCCAGGGCGACGGAGGTGGATTGACATGCTCACTGCCGAACGCACCATCCCTACCACCTGCCCCTACTGCGGCGTGGGCTGTCAGATCGATCTGCATATCCGCGAGGACGTGATCATCCGCGTGACGGGCCGCTACGACAACCAGGTGAATTTCGGAAACCTGTGCGTCAAAGGCCGCTTCGGCTGCGACTACGTCCATGCTCCCGATCGGCTGGCCGGGCCGTTGATGCGCCGGCGACGGGACGACGCCCTGACGCCGACCGATTGGGACACCGCCCTTTCGGTCACCGCCGCGCGCCTGGCCTCGGCGCGGGACCGCTACGGGCCCGACAGCGTGGCCTTTCTGGCTTCCGCCAAGTGCACCAATGAAGAGAACTACCTGCTGCAGAAGATCGCCCGCGGCCTGGTCGGGACCAACAACGTGGACCACTGTGCCCGGCTTTGTCACGCCAGCAGCGTGGCCGGCCTGGCCGCCACGCTGGGCTCCGGGGCGATGACCAACAGCATCGCCGATATCGTCGACTCGGATGTGTTGGTCGTGATCGGAAGCAACACGACCGAAACGCATCCTGTCATCGCGCTGCAGATGAAGGCGGCCGTCCGCAAGCACGGCGCCCGACTGATTCTGATCGACCCGCGGCGCATCGAGCTGGCCGATTTCGCCCATTTGCACCTTCGCCACCGCCCGGGCTCGGATGTCGCACTGATCAATGGGCTGATGCACGTCATTCTGGCGGAGGGCTTGGAGAGCCGCTCGTTCATCGCCGAGCGAACCGAGGGCTTCGATGCTCTAAAGGCCAGCGTCCAGGATTGGACGCCGGAGCGCGCCGCCGGGGTCACGGGGGTCCCGGCACAAGAGATCACGGAGGCGGCTCGCCTCTACGCCGGTGCGCGGGCCGCCGCCATCTTCTGGGCCATGGGGATCACCCAGCACACGACCGGCACCGACAACGTCAAGGTGCTCTCGAACCTGGCCCTTTTGTGCGGCCAGATCGGGCGCCCGGGAACCGGCGTCAACCCGCTTCGGGGACAGAACAACGTGCAGGGGGCTTGCGACATGGGGGCCTTGCCCAATGTCTATCCGGGCTACCAGGCGGTGACGAGCGACGACGTGCGCCACAAGTTCGCCGAGGGATGGGGCTTGCCCTACGAGGGTTTGTCGCCGACGCCGGGGTTGACGCTCACCGAGGTGATGGCTGCCATCCTCGATGGCCAGGTGAAAGCCGTCTTCGAGCTCGGAGAGAATCCGATGCTCACCGACCCAGACCTCCACCACGTCGAGCTGGCCCTCCAACGGCTCGAGTTCCTGGCGGTGCAAGACATCTTCCTCAATGAGACCGGCCACTACGCCGACGTCGTCCTGCCGGCGGTCTCCTTCGCCGAGAAGCGAGGCACGTTCACCAACACCGAGCGCCGGGTGCAATTGGTGCGACCTGCCCTGGAACCGACACCCGGCACGCGGACGGATCTGGATCTGCTGGTGGACCTGGCGCGCCGTCTGGGCGCCGATTGGACCTATGCCGATGCGGGGGCAGTGTTCGACGAAATGGCCGGGCTGACCCCCTCCTACGCGGGCATGTCGCATGCCCGGCTGGAGCAGGGAGGGTTGCAGTGGCCCTGCCCGACACCAGATCATCCGGGGACGCCCATCTTGCACACGCAGCAATTCACCCGCGGGCGTGGGTTGTTCGTCTCGGTGGCCTATCGCCCGCCAGCCGAGCTACCCGACGAAGACTATCCCGTATTGCTGACGACCGGAAGAATCCTCTTCCACTGGCACGGCGGCACCCTAAGCCGTCGGTCGCCGGGATTGGACGGCCTCGCACCCGAGGCGGAGGTCGAGATCCATCCCGACGATGCAGAGGCGTGGGGGATCGATGACGGCGCGCTGGTTCGGGTGAGCTCTCGGCGCGGCTCGGTGGTGGCGCGGGCACGCCGGACGCGCCGGGTGCAACCCGGCACGGTCTTTATGACCTTCCATTACGCCGAATCGGCCACTAACTTCCTGACGATCGACGCCCTCGATCCGGTGGCCAAGATCCCGGAATACAAGGTGGCCGCGGTGAGGGTGGGGCCTCTCGAGGAGGTTACGCCAGCGTAGCCGGGAGGCCAATCGCACTGCTCACCGCACCTGCCGTGCGTCGCAGGTGCGGTGGAGGTGAGCACAGGCCAAGGGGGACCCGCCCGTGCGCGGATGGCATCAGGCTCCCGGAGCCTTCGAGGCTCCGGGAGCCTGCGTGTGCACAAACGCATCTCACGGAAGCAGGACAGGAGACCCGGTTTCGCAGGAGGGGCGTTCAACCCTCG
>DATEAV010000090.1:0-2346 GCA_035288185.1 Anaerolineales bacterium
GCCCGCGTTGACGCCACTTCCCACCTGTGGTATTCTGGCTACGCCCATGCACTCCGGGTTGTCTTGCACCGCCTGACGTCGTCCGCCTTGCCGAATGGCAGGCGGACGCTTGCTTTTGCAGGGTGGGGCGCGGCCCGGGCCCGGGGCACAGGAGGCTTAGCGGCATGGAAGTGGAAGGCGCACGTCAGACCGGGACCGTGAAGTGGTTCAGTCGGGTGAAGGGCTACGGCTTCATCGCCCCCGACGGAGGAGGCAAGGAGATCTTCGTTCACTTCAGCGGCATCGAGGGGGAGGGCTATCGCAACCTGGAGGAAGGCCAGAAAGTGACCTTCGTCGTTGAAGACACGCCCAAAGGCCCGCAGGCGGTCAGCGTGCGGATGACGGAAGCCGCCGAAAGCTAGCTCCGCGCACATCACAGAAGAATAGTCTTGCGACGCGGTCGCCCGCCTGGCCGCGTCGCATGCTTTGCGTGCCGCCTCTGCTACAATTCCGGTGTGGGCACGTTGTATCTGGTTGCGACTCCCATCGGCAACCTGGAAGACATCACGCTGCGGGCGCTTCGCATCCTGGGCCAGGCGCGGCTGATCGCCGCCGAAGACACCCGGCAGACGCGCAAGCTCCTGGCGCACTACCAGATCTCCACGCCGCTTCTCTCCTACCATGAGCACAACAAGCTCACCCGGCTGTCCGAGGTGATGGCTGCTCTAGAGCGGGGCGATGTGGCCCTCGTCTCCGACGCCGGGACCCCAGGCCTCTCCGATCCCGGATTTGAGCTGGTTCGAGCAGCGCTCCACGCCGGGCACAACGTGAGCCCGCTCCCAGGACCGTCGGCCCCGATCGCGGCGCTGGTGGCCTCCGGCCTCCCGACCGATGCTTTCATCTATCTTGGCTACCTTCCGCGCCGGGGCGCCGAGCGACGCCGGCTGATTCGCTCGTTGGCTGGGGAGCGCCGGACGCTGTTGGCGTTTGAGGTGCCGCATCGCCTGGTGGAATCGCTGGCGGATTTGAGCGAAGCCCTGGGGCCATCCCGTCCGGTGGCGGTCTGCCGCGAGCTCTCGAAAGTGCACGAGGAGATCACTCGAGGCACGCTGGCCGAGGCGGAGCGGCGATTCGAGGCCGAGCCGCCTCGGGGCGAGGTGACGCTGGTGATCGGCGGGGCGCAGGAGCAGGCGCGCTGGACTGAGGCGAGGGTGCGCTCCGCCCTTGGAGAACGAACGGCCTCCGGGATGAGCCGCACGGAGGCGGCCCGCGAAGTGGCTGGGCTGAGTGGTTGGCCAAAGCGCGCAGTGTATCGGCTGGCGGAGGGCCCATGAACCTCGACGATCTCGAGCGCTTCCGTGAGCTCGATCCGGAACGAATGCTGACCCACATCGACGGGCTTCCCGATCAGCTCGAGACGGCCTGGGCGCTCGGGAAGGCGCAGGAGCTGCCGAAATGGGAAGCGATCCGCAGCGTCGTGGTCTGTGGGATGGGGGGCTCGGCGATCGGCGCCGACCTGATCGCCGCCTATCTGGCGCCGGCCGCCGGCGCCTCGATCCAGGTGTGGCGAAACTACGACCTGCCGGCGTATGCGCAAGGGCCGGAGACGCTTGTCGTGGCCTCCTCTCATTCGGGGAACACCGAAGAGACCCTCTCGGGGTTTGAGGCGGCACTGCGACGAGGGGTGAATCTTCTGGCCATCTCGACCGGCGGTGAGCTGATTCGCCGGGCGCAGGAGGCTGGTGTCCCCGCCTGGCGCTTCGAGCACCGCGGCCAGCCCCGGGCGGCCGTCGGCTTTTCCTTCGGCCTTCTGCTGGCTGCGATGGCGCGCCTGGGGCTCTGCCCGGATCAAGGCGCGGAGATCGCCGCGGCTGCCGCCGAGATGCGGACGCAGGCGGAGAATCTGCGCGCCGAGGTGCCCGTCGTGCACAACCCGGCCAAACGCATGGCCGGCCAGTGGATGGGCCGCTGGCCCACGGTGATGGGTGCCGAGTTCCTGGCCCCGGTGGCGCGCCGCTGGCGGACGCAGATCGGCGAGATCGCCAAAGCCGTGGCGCAGTACGAGGAGCTGCCGGAGGCGGACCACAACCTGATCGCCGGCGTCCTTCACCCCGAAGCGCTCTTCGGCCAGACGATGGTCGTCTTCCTCGACGGCGCGGCGCTGCACCCGCGCAACCGCCTGCGCGTGGAGGTCACCCGCGAGATCCTGATGGTGGAGGGTTTCAACACCGACGTTGTGGCCGCCCGCGGGCAGAGCCGGCTTGCGCAGCAATGGACGGCTCTCCACTTTGGGGACTACAGCGCCTTCTACCTGGCGATGGCCTACGGGATCGATCCCACGCCGGTGCAGGCCCTCGAAAGCCTCAA
>DATEAV010000091.1:0-2944 GCA_035288185.1 Anaerolineales bacterium
TTGGAGCCCCATTCCTCATCCTGGTCGCCCGGACTCCGGCGATGACGGAGTACTACGAGCGCTTCCCGGCCGATGTGCAGAGGCTCATTCCCACGGCAGCCCTAGACCTCATCGGCTGGGAGTTCTTCTTCCGGGGATTCCTGCTCTTCGGGCTGATGCGTTTGATGGGCCCGACGGCCGTCGTCGCCCAGGCCGTGCCCTTCGCCCTGGCACATTTAGGAAAGCCCGAGGCCGAGACGCTTTCGACGATCTTCGGAGGAACTCTCTTCGGCTGGCTCGCCTGGAGAAGCCGCTCCTTCCTCTATCCGTTCCTTCTCCATTGGTTTGTCTACAGCCTGGTCGTCGTGGCGGCTCAGGCGTGATCGTGCCGAAGGTCCCGAAGACTCCTGCAAGGAGCCGCGGTGGGTTGTAGAAGGCGGGCTGAGCCCCGTCCTCCGCCCAAGGCCGGCGCGGACGAGAGCCTCGAGCTCACCCTGAGCGGCATGGCGTACGGGGGTGAGGCCTTCGGCCGCGACGCCGGAGGGCGCATGGTCTTCGTCCCGTTCGCCATCCCCGGCGAGCGCGTCCGCGTTCGTCTCGTCGAAATCCACGAGCAATGGGCCCGAGGGTCGCTGCTCGAGGTGATCGTCTCCTCGGCAGACCGCGTCGCCCCACGCTGCCGCCACTTCGGCGTCTGCGGCGGCTGCCACTACCAGCATCTCTCGTACCCGGCCCAGCTCCGCGCCAAATCCGAGATTGTGCGCGCCCAATTGCAGCGCCTGGGCGGGTTCGCGTCCCCACCTGTGGAACCGACCGTCCCCTCACCCGATCCCTGGAACACTCGCAACCACATCCAATTCCACGTGAGCCCGGAGGGCAAGCTTGGCTTCCAAGCCGCCGGATCCAACCGCCTCATCACGATCGAAGAATGCCATCTTCCCGAGCCGGCTCTGGCCGATCTCTGGCCTTGGCTCGACCTCGGACCAATCCCCGGCCTCCAGCGGGTCGTATTTCGAAGCGGATCCGGCAAGGAGGCGATGATCGTCTTCGAGGCAGATACGGAGCCGGAGATCGAACTCGCCCTCGACCTACCGGCCTCGGTCGTCTGGCTCGGCCCGGGTGGCGCCTCCGTGCTGGCCGGGAGCGCAGCATTGATGCAGGATGTGCTGGGGCGCATTTTCCGCGTATCGGCCTCATCCTTCTTCCAGGTCCACTCCCCCCTGGCCGGGGAGCTCGTCCAGCGCGCCCTCCACGCCCTAAGCCCCGAGCCCGAAGAGATCGTATTCGACCTGTATGCCGGCGTGGGCCTCTTCAGCGCCTTCCTGGCCGCGGCTGGGTCACGAGTCGTGGCTATCGAAGGATCGCCATCCGCCTGCGCGGACTTCGAGGCCAACCTGGCGGAGTTTGACGCCGTCGAGCTCTTTGAGGCGCCGGTGGAGATTGCCTTGCCAACCATCCAGGCGACGCCCGACGCGGCCCTGGTCGATCCGCCGCGCGCTGGCCTGGAGCGGGAGGCGCTCGAGGCCCTCGTCGCGGCGGCGCCCCGGCGGCTGGTGTATATCTCGTGTGATCCGGCGACGCTGGCGCGCGACGGCAAACGCCTGGCGCAGGCGGGCTACCGCCTCGAGCGGGTCACCCCGATCGATCTCTTCCCTCAGACTTACCACATCGAGACGCTTTCCCTCTGGCTGCGGTGAGACGCATATGTCGCGGTTAGGCAGCCGCGCGCGTGCGCAAGGCGCCTCTGTGACTGCGATGGGTGCCCGAGCGATGGAATGCGAAGAGCGCCACCTGCCTGCCTGTGGTCTACTGTATAATCCTGATGTGCCCACCCTGCTCCGGATTGGACCGTACCGATTCTTCGTGTACTCCGCGGATAGGGATGAGCCGCCCCATGTTCACGTCGAGCGAGAGGGCAATGTGGGCAAGTTCTGGCTTGATCCGGTCAGGCTTGAAAGTAGCGGGGGCTTCTCCAGGAACGAGCTTCGCCGAATAGGCGAGCACGTGGCCCGGAATCAAGAAGAGCTGTTGCGAGGTTGGCATGAGTTCTTCGGCGGTTGAGGTCCGGCACGCCCGGGCCCAAAAAGTGACGCTCACGGATGAGACTCTCGCGGTTGACTTAACAGACGGCCGCACGATCTCCGTCCCTCTTGCTTGGTATCCCCGGCTTCTCCACGCCTCCCCGGCGGAGAGAGCAAACTGGCGCCTCGTCGGCGACCGCGAAGGGATCCATTGGCCGGATCTCGACGAAGACGTGAGTGTCGAATCGCTCCTAGCCGGAAAGCGGTCGGGGGAAAGCCAGTCATCGCTGAAGAAGTGGCTAGCCACGCCCCGTGGCTACGGCGGGAAGCCGACCGCCGAATAGAGCCTTTGCCAGGCGGCACGGTCCCCCTCCCCAATTGCCCGAGGAATGAGTGAGCCATCCCCTCCCTGCCCTGCCACACCACACCCAAAGGCTGGTGCTCCAGCCGCCTCGCCCCGAAGACGCCGACATCATCCAGAAGGCCATCGAGGAGTCGTTTGAGGGGCTTCACCTCTGGATGCCTTGGGCCGCCCAGATGCAATCGCTCGAGGCTACGCGAGACTTCCTGGCGAGGGCCCAAAGCAGCTTCCACGAGGGGGAAGACTTCGCCATGTCGGCCTTCCTCAGAGACACCGGTGAATTCGTCCTCAGCACGGGCCTTCATCCGCGCAACTGGCACGTCCCCAAATTTGAGATTGGTTACTGGTGCCGTGCCGCCAAGCAGGGCCGGGGCTACACCATGGAGGCTGTCCGCGCCGTCACGCAGATTGCCTTTCTTGAGATGGCTGCGAACCGCGTCGAGATCCGCTGCGACGCACGCAATCATCGAAGTCGCCGCGTGGCTGAACTTGCGGGCTTCCGCTATGAAGCCGAGCTGAGGGCCGATGACCGCGCAAACGACGGTACATTGCGTGACACCGTCGTCTATGTGATGTTGAGCGA
>DATEAV010000092.1:0-8963 GCA_035288185.1 Anaerolineales bacterium
TCTCCCGGCCCCTCCTTCTCCTTCACCAGCCAGCGCTTGTCGTCGCGCGTGCTGGGGAGCAGCACCGCCTCGCGGTGCTCGACCACCCAGCCGGCCAGCCCGCGCTCGAAGGTGTCGGAGAGTTGGTCCGCCGTGTGATCGTGCACCTTGCCGCCAAAAGCCAGCGCCCCTTCGGTGACCTGTCCCCTCTCGTCGAGAACAAGGATGCTCCCGCTCGGGGCGTCGATCGTCTCCAGCGTGAGTTGCAGGATGCGCTGGAGCAGCTGGCGAAGATCGAGCTGCGCTGCCAGCTCCTGGCTGATGCGGAAGAGAAGCTCGAGCGAGGCGCGCTCGCGCGCCGTGGGCCGCTTGGTCGTCGTCATTGCAGGTTCTTCAGCCCGCTCCCGGTGTTGAGCAGGAGGATCCTCTCATCGGCTTCGAGTTTTCCTCCGCTCAGCCAACGGCGAAGGCCGGCCAGCGTCGCCGCGCCCTCCGGGCACGCCAACACTCCCTCCACCCTGGCCAACTCAGCCTGCGCACTCCGGATCTCGTCGTCCCTCACCGTCACCCCGCCGCCGCGGCTTTCCCTTACGGCGCGCAGGATCAGCCGATCCGCGTATGGTTTGGCGACTCTCAAGCCCGCGGCCAACGTCACCGCGCCCTTCCAGCGCTCAACCCGCCCGGCGCCGGACTCCAGCGCCCTGACCACCGGCGCGCATCCTTCCGCCTGGACACACACCATTCTTGGCCGGCGCGATCCGATCCAGCCCAAGGCCTCCAGCTCTTCAAACGCCTTCCAAATCCCCACCAGACCCGTGCCCCCGCCTGTGGGATAGAAGATCACATCCGGAACCGACCACTCGAAGGCTTCAGCGATCTCAAACCCCATCGTCTTCTTTCCCTCTAGACGGTAGGGCTCTCGGAACGTGGAAATCTCCAACCAACCCTTCCGCTCGGCCTCGGCAGCCGCTCGCCGCCCGGCTTCATCGAGCAGGCCGTCGACCAGGTGGAGCTCTCCTCCTGCAGCCAGCACCTCGGCCCGGTTGGCCGGCGGCGCATCGGCGGGCATGAAGACGTTCGCCTCGAGCCCGGCGCGGGCCGCATAGGCCGCTAGCGCTCCGCCGGCGTTGCCGGCGCTGGCCACAGCGAAGGCCCGCGCGCCGAGCTCCGCCGCCCGGCCCAAGGCCACCGCCATACCTCGGGCCTTGAACGTTCCAGTGGGATTCGTGCCTTCATCCTTAAGGAAAAGCCTGCCCAGCCGGAGGTTCTCTCCCAGGCGGCGGACTGGCAGCAGGCCGGTATCACCCTCCCCGAGTGTCAGCCGCCAGGCTGGATCGCGCACGGGCAGGAGCTCGGCCCAGCGCCACAGCCCGTTCGGCCGCCGGGTCAGCGCCTCTCGATCCAACCTCGCGCGCAGATCGGCAAGGTTGTACTGAGCAAGGAGCGGCGAATCGCAGTCCGGGCAGACGGCCTGAAGTCGTTCCGCGTCGAAGGCCGTCCGGCACTCCGGGCAGGCCAGGCCTGCGAGGGCGCTCATGTTGGGCAAAGTATAGCATAGGGGGTAGTACCCCGACATATGCCGATTGGCACGCAGGCCCGCCTTGGCGCCACCGGCGGCGGCCAGGGGTGAGGCGCGGCAACACGCACGGCTCTATAATGAGGCTGCCAGGCGAGGCGCCTGATCTCACCGGGACCGACTCATGACCCTGTTGCACGAGGAGATCCACCAACAGCCCTCGGTCATCCGTGCGCTTCTCGACCAGGAGGCCGGCCGGGCGCGCATGATCGCCGCTGCCCTCAAGGCGAAAGATCCTCGCTATGTCGTCCTCGCGGCACGCGGCAGCTCAGACAACGCCGCGCGCTATGGCAACTACGTCTTCGGGAGCCTCCTTCGCCTCCCGGTGGCCCTGGCCACACCCTCCCTCTATACGCTCTACGCGCGCCCGCCCCGGCTGCGCCAGGCCTTGGTGATCGGCATCTCGCAGTCGGGCCAATCGGATGATATCGTCGCCGTTCTTTCCGAAGCGCGCCGCCAGGGCGCCCCCACTCTGGCCATCACCAACTCGCCCGATTCGCCGCTGGCCGCCCAAGCCGACTACCTTATCGAGACCCACGCCGGAGAGGAACGCAGCGTCGCCGCCACCAAGACCTACACCAGCCAGCTCATGGCCCTCGGCCTGCTCGTGGCCGGCTGGCTGGACGACCCGGCTCTCTTCGCCGACCTGGCCGCGCTGCCCGACTCCATGCGTCGGACCCTCGAGCTCGAAGGGGCCATCCACTCGGCCGCCCTTCGCTACCAACACGCCGAGCACGCCGTCGTCCTCGGCCGCGGCTACAACTACGCCACGGCCTTTGAGATCGCCCTCAAGCTGAAAGAGACCTGCTATCTAGCCGCCGAGCCCTATTCCCCCGCCGATTTTCTCCACGGCCCCGTGGCCCTCGTCGAGGCGGGCTACCCCGCCATCGTCATCGCCCCGTCCGGCGCCGTGGCCCTTGATCTCACCCGCTTCGCCGCCGATCTGCGTGAGCGCGGCGCCTCCCTGCTCATGATCTCTGATCAGGCGCAGGCCCTCCGACTGGCCGATGTCCCGCTGGAGCTGCCGAGGATCCCCGCAGAATGGACTTCTCCCCTTCTGGCGATCCTTCCCGGCCAGCTTCTCTCACTCCATCTCGCCGAAGCGCGCGGCCTCGATCCCGATCGGCCGCGCGGCTTGCGCAAGGTCACCGTTACGCGCTAGCGCCTCAGCGGTCGCGAAACACCACCCGGCCCTGCACCATCACCAGCCGCACGCGCACCTCGTCATCGAACGCGACCAGGTTGGCGTCCTTCCCCGGCTCCAGGCTTCCAAGCCTCTCACCTACTCCTAGGAGCCGGGCCGGATTCGCCGAGGCTGCCTTCACCGCCTCATGCAGAGGCAGGCCCGTACAGCGGGCCAGGTTGCGGACACACTCGTTCATCAGGGCCGTGCTTCCCGCCAGCGTCCCATCGGCGAGCGTCGCCCGCCCACCGCTCACCCGCACCGCATGCCCCACCAGGTCGTACATGCCGTCGGCCAGTCCGGCGCCGGCCATCGCATCGCTCACCAGCACGACGCGCCCCGCGCCCAGGCATCGCACGAGCAGCTTCATCGCCCCAGGGTGAACGTGGATCGTGTCGGCGATCAGCTCCGCCGTCACATTCTCGGAGACGAGGACCGCACCCAGTGCCCCCGGCTCTCGATGACCGAAGCCGCGTTGAGCGTTGAAGGTGTGCGTGACGTGTGTGAAATCACCCTCCAGGGCTGCGCACGCAGCCTCGAAGTCGGCGTCGCTGTGGCCAAGCGCCACCACAACGCCTCGCTCCCTCAGGAGCCGAGCGATCTCCAAGCCTCCCGGAAGCTCGGGGGCCAGCGTCATCTGGCGCACCCAACCTCCCCCGGCCTCGAGGCATGCTAGCACCTCGTCCCGCGAAGGCGGCCGAAGCCAAGCTGGATTGAAGGCGCCCTTGCGGGCGGGGCTGAGGAAGGGGCCTTCCAGGTGAAGGCCCAATGCCCGCGCCCCGGCCACGCCGCGGTCAAGCGCCCGCGCGTAACGCCGGACCACCTCCACCAGGGCTCGCGAGTCCGGCGCAGCGACAGAACACAGAAAGCCCGTCACCCCCGTTCTCGTCACCCACGCCGAATACGCCGCCAGATCCTCGGCCTCTCGCCCCGGCGTCCCGAAGGTGATCCCGCCGCCGCCGTGCGTGTGGACGTCGATGAACCCGGGCGCGAGCGTGCAGCCCTCGAGCGAGATCACCGTCTCTCCAGCCGGCATCTCATCCGGTGCGCCGGCCGCCTCGATGCGCCCATCGTCGGAGACCACAACCGCCCCGGGTGAGACTGGCCCGGCGGGCACGAGAACAGAATCGGCGAGAAACCTTGTGCTCACTGATCCCTGCCTGATGGCCCTGCCGTCTAGTCTACACTCGTCCGCCGGCATCCAGCCATCGTTGCAGCCGCCCCCCCATGACCGATGATCGGCCCGATCCCTCGATGCGTGGCCAGCGTGGCATCGGTCGAAGCTCGCCCGCCGATGGCCTGGGCCCACCCTGAATGTCAACGGCCGACCGCTGTTCGGTCGGCCGTAGCAATCCTAAGGCCCTTCAGGTTCGCGGCCTAGCTCTTGCCGCGCCGGCCGCGCTCCTCGCGAATAAAGATCCACCCGGCGATCTCGCCCTCGTCGAAAGAATCGTCGTCCCGCCATTCCAGCATCGCCGGATAGGCCCGGTCGATGCGCGAGCTGGCCTCGGAGTCCGATAGGGCGAGCTGGATCTCGGCCCGTAAAGCAGCCAGCCTTTCCTGCCAATGCGCCAGGTTCTCGGGCCGCAGGTCCACCCAGCCGTGCTCGGCGTCCTGCGCTTTGATCGAAGGGCCTCGCAGCAGGCTCCGCCCATCAGGGAGAAGGATGGCGATCCCGATGGAGAGGATGCGCTGCCGCAGGGACGCGTCTCCGCTGATCAGCCGAAGGCACTCCTGGGAAAGGGCGGTCGCCTCCAGGCGCAGCGCCTCCCCAAGCGTTCCGCAGGCGCGCCTCAACAAGTGGGCTTCGTACAATAGCTTGGAGAGCCGCGGCGGCCCAAGGATCTCGAAGGCCACGGAGTCCACGCCGTGCTGCTCCTCGAGCTGGCGCAGCCGCGTCAGCGCCGATTGCCTGAGGAAACCGGCCCGATAGCTCGGCGCCATCACCGACGAATCGAGAGCGGCGACCACATCTTTCCCCGTGTTGCGGCCTTCGAGCTCTCCCAGCACGTTTTCGGCGATCTCCTCCGGCGTGACGAATTCCATCTGGCCCAGCGTGGTGATGGCCGAGAACTCATCCGCCGAAAAGAGCCCGTTCTCGCCCGTGTCGATATAGACCGATTCGAGCCGGCCTTCCACTCTCCGCCCGAACTCTCCTTCCGGGGTCAGCGTCGCCGGGGCCCCGAGCTCGTAGCTTTGCTCCGGCGGGCAGTCATACAGGGCGATCTCACGCCCTCCCTTGCGGATGGGCCCAAACCCGATTTCCTTCCAGGCGATCGCCGCCGTCGGCTTGATCTCTTTCACAATCCGGGGGCCTCCCGGGGTGCGCGCCAGGAGGAAGAGCAGCATCGTCTGCGCTCCTGCAACCGCCGACTTGGAGAGCAGCACCCGAGAGGGCCGCTCTTCCCCATGGGTGTAGGGGATGTTGAAGCCCATGCCGCCTGTGCCGCTCGTCCCCACTTTGACGTAGGCCTGCGTCTCCGCCCGGACCATCGCCTCATAGAAGATCTGGACGTGACGAACCAGCTGAGGCACGTAGAGGGCGCTCAGCAACCGCTCGACTTCCTCGGGCCAGTCGGTTTCCTCACCGCTCTCGATCCGCGAGCGAAGCCGGGCGGCCGTCTGGAAGACGTTCTGGTAGGCGACGGCCGTCGCCGTGTTCACACAGTCCACCACGATGTCGGCTCGATGGTCACCGAGCCCGGGTGAGGCTCCAAGGATGTGCTGATAGAGCAGAGAAGAGGTGAGGATGTCTTCGTTGAGCTCGTCGAGGATATCGGCCACCAGCCGGCCACGCCGCTGGGGGTCGGCCAAGACGGCCATTCGGGGATGAACGCCGTCGGGCGCATCCTGCCACTCCGCGCGCAGGAGCAGATCTCCCCACGCCGGCTCGATCCTGGCGCCATAGCCCCCGGATTCGCGCTCCAGCCGCTCGATCGCCGACACGGCCTCCCAACGGCGAAGCGACCCCACAACCAGCCGCGCTGGCCGGCGTTCCAGAAGCCTGCGGCAAACGGCCATTCCCACAAGGCCGTAGCCGCCCAAGACCAAAGCGTTCTTGCCCTGGATCTCCACGCTCCGTCCTCCCTGAGGGGGTTGCGGGTGCGAACGCCTTCAGGATACACCCGCATCCCCGCTGGGAGAAGAATGTGAACGAATCGCTCGAGGCCTTGTGCAACTATCTCTGGCACAGGATCGCACGGATCCAGTTACCTTCTCGTCGTCTGCCCTTCCACCTCACCCCGTTCGCCCCGCGGGCTGGCGCTCGCATGGCGCCGGCCCGGACGGGGGGCGACACCCACTGGCACTGCGCTCACTTGCACCGCACATGCGTGCGCTGCAAGTGCGGTGGGCGCGCAGCGCCAGTGCAAGTGTGCCCCGAACCGTACACCTGCACCCCGTTCGGGCGCACCGCACACTGCACCTGCGACGCACCGCAGGTGCGGTGCAGGTGGGTGCGGTGCAGGTGGGTGCGGGGGACGGCCCCTGGCCCCTTCGCGTGCATCCCGGAGCGCAGCGGAGGGACCCCCGGCAGTTGCTCCCATTACCTGAGTGGTGAGGATCTGCCGGGGGAGGGGAGGTTACCTAAGGACGTGTCCTTAGACCTTCACCCCCTTCGCGCAGCACCCCAAAGGGGTGAGGCGGAAAGGGACAAGACAAGAACGGCACTGCATCAGTGCAATTGGATGCGAGGGATACTTGCGTATGTCCTCGCCCGATTCATTCACGGCCTCGCAGATGCCGACGCTAGCAGCGCCGAGGCCGAAGCTCGTCGCGCAGAATCAGCGTGAGAATCGTGCTGACCACGCCCACGACCACGCTCCCCAGGAAGGCATGCCAATACCACGGTTCATCGAAGGTGAATCCGATGTCCAGTAGTTGGCCGATCCATCCGGTGAGCCAAAAGAGCCCCATGTTGATGATGAGGGTGAACAGCCCCAGGGTCAGGAGAATCAACGGGCAGGTCAGCAGCTTGACGAGCGGCCGCACGAGGGCGTTCACCACGCCAAAGACCAGGGCCAGGCCGAGGATCGCCGGCCAGCTTCGGCTCTCGGCGTGGATACCGGGGAGCCAGCCCGTCCCGACGGCCACATAGAGAGCCACAGCATTGATGGCCCAGCGGAGGACAAGACGTTGCGTCATCCCAAGTACCTCCTTATCGTGCCCCCACGGCCCGCCTCCGTCGACGAACGTAGGAACTCATTCGACATACACTTCCACACGCTGGCCCTCCTCCTCATCGACGACATCGATGATTTTTCCGGTCAATCCTTGGCGCAAGGCCTCGGCCAATTCCTCCACCTGGATCCCCTCCATGTTGGGGATGAAGCGCGCCCCCATTTTCAGCCCGACGTTCACCAATCCCAGGGGAAGATTGACGTTCACCGAAGCCTTGCCGCTGTTGAGATCGGTGATTCGCACACGAAGCCACCGCGACTCGCCCTCGGAAGGCGTCGCCTGCCGCTCCCCGGCCTTGCCCAATGCCCCGAGAAGCTTTGCCCCCTCCTCGGCTGTGATCTTCCTCTCCTGCACCATCTTCAGGATCTTCATCCGCTCTTCTGAAGTCGCCATCTCAGCCTCTCCCGCTCATCCGAACGAGACGACCACGCGTTCGCCTTCCTCGCCCTCGCTCACCTCGACAACGAGCGGGCGGTCGCGAGAAAGGCTGCCGTCGAGCGCCATCAGGAATTCATCGACCGCTGTGGCATCGAGGCTGGGGATCCAGGGGCCGACGACGCGCAAGACGGCCGAGGCCAGCCGCAACGGGATCGGGAGGCCTAGGAAGAACTTCTGCCCGTGGTCACGGCGGCGATCCACATACCGGATGTACACCATGGGGGAGCCCCGGCTGGCGGCGGCCAGAGTCATCAGAGGGATTCCGATGACCAGCGCCGGGGCGGCGCCCCACCACCATGCGCCTCCGAGGGTCGCCATCCAACCTCCGAGCGCGGTCAGCCCCAGCCCGAAGAAGAACGGGGCAAGCCACCACCACTCGAGCCAGCCGCCGGCACGCGCCCCTTCCGGAGAACCCATCGCCTCCGTCTGGCCGCCGAGCCGCCGCACGGCCTCGTCAACACCGATGTCGCCCTTCTCGAGCTGATTCAGAATCTCCATGGGCTTGCCCTTTGATTCCAACGGAATCCCTTCCTCCTGCGCCCTCACTCATTCGAGACAGGTTGGTGCGGCACAGGCGCCAGGGCGGCGCGGGGCGTCCGCCTCTCCGACAACACCCAGCGCATCGCCAGGCCTCCCAGCACGATCATCACCCCTGCCAGATAGAATGTCTCTCGCATGCCGATCTCCGCGGCCACCCAGCCAATTCCGGCGAGCGAGATCAGCTGGCAGATGGTAATGGTCGTGTCGGTGACCGCACTTGCCCGTCCCAGCAGTTCCGGCGGCACGCCCGTTTGGATCAGAGTCTGCAGGCTGGCATTGAGCGGCGGAAGCGAGAGGCCAACAAAGGGGATGACGAGCAGGATGAATCCGTAGTCCGGCGCCATGCCGATCACAGCTACGCCGACGCCCAGCAAGGCCATGGCGCCCACCGCGACCGCCAGAGGCGGCAGGCGCCTCCCCAGGCGCCCAATCGCCAGCCCACCGACCGCCATGCCCACACCTTGCACCGTCATCACCACGCCGAGCGCCTCGGGCGGAGCGGAAAACACGTGCCGTAGGAAGGGGACGATCACCGAATCGATCCCGCCTATCCCCAAGAGTGCCAGGCCGAGCCCCAACGTCACACCCTGCAGCAGCCGGCTTCGAGCGGCATAACGCACCCCGTCTTTCAGATCGGCCCAGGCGGCGCCCGGACTACTGGAGACCTCGGCGACGCGCGTGGTCACGCCGCGGATCCCCAGGAGCAATGCGGCCGAGGCCAGAAAGGAGGCCGAGTCGACGGCCAGAGCCGGCGCCGTGCCCCACCGGCCCACCACGATTCCCGCCAGCACGGGGCCCGAGAGTCGCGCCACGGTGTCGCCCAGTTGCAGCCAGCCGTTGGCGCTCATCAATTCCTCTTTCGCCACCATGGCCGGCAAGAGGGCGCTCCGCGCAGGGTAGAAGAACACGCTGAACGACGAGTGGAGAAAGGCCACGGCATACAGCCAGGGTAGATCGCTTGCCGACCGCAGAAGAAGGAAGGCGGGAACGAGCGCGGCCCGCGCCACATCCGAGACGATCATCACGCGGCGCCGATCCCAGCGGTCCACGAGCGTCCCGGCGAAGAGG
>DATEAV010000093.1:0-4384 GCA_035288185.1 Anaerolineales bacterium
CCCTTCAACCCCGCCGCCAGGCCCCCGGCCCGCCCTTGGACCTCCCAGGATCCCCCCGTCGGCGGGCTGGGCCTGATCATGATCCACAAGGTCATGGACGAGGTGAAATACCGGCGCAAAGGGCGGCGCAACTGGCTCCTACTTCGCAAGCGTGCCCCATCGCCTGGAGCCTGAGGAAGGCTGAGGCGTGTCGTCCTTACCGAGTCCTTCCCCCCAAGGGCAGCCTCTTGACTTGGCCCTTCAAGGCCTGATCGTCGGCCTGATCCTTTTCATTTTGGCGGGCATCCTCTACCGCCGGTACCTTACCCGGCGCGAGCTCATGGAGCGCGCCTCGGAGCTCGAGGAGCTGGGCGAAATCGGGCGCGCCATTGCCTCCGCGCCCTCCGAGCCGGATGAGCTCGCTGAGGTCGCCTATGAAGAGGCTGCGCGCCTTCTGGCCACCGACTTCTTCCAGCTTGGCGTCTTCGAAGGCGACACCTATCGCACTCTCATCCATGTGCGCGACGGCGAGCCGCAGGAGAATGGGGTGTTCCCGCTGGCCCAGGGGCAAGACGGCCTGGTGGGCTGGGTGAGGCGGAATGCCCGGCCGCTGCTGGTGAAGGACTTCCAGGCCGAGCGCGACAACCTCCCCGCTCGGCCGGCTTATGCCGCCGAGGATCCTCCGGCCTCAGGAGTCTTCGTGCCGCTGGTTTCGGGCGAAGAACCGATCGGCGTCATGCTACTCCAGAGCCGCAAGCGCCGGGCATTCCGTGAGCACGACGTTCGCCTGCTAATGATCCTGGCCAACGCCGTCGCCTCCGCCCTCGTCCTGAGCAATCTGCGCGCCCAGCTCGAGTTCCGGACGCTTCAGCTCGTACTGGTCCGTGAGATCTCGCGCCGGCTGGCCTCCCTCCAGCCGCTGCGAGAGCTCTTCACGCAGGTGGCCTCCCTCATCTCAGAGGCGCTCGGCTACCGGTCGGTGCGCCTCTATGAGGCAATCAGCGGGGAGCTCATCTTGCGGGCCGCCACCGACGAAGAGGGCGCCGACCCGGCAGGCGACAATGCGGCCGCCTTCGCGGCCGAAGCCGCCTCACTCGGACGAACCCTCCTCCGGCCTTCCGGCGGCCCGGACGGCGGATCGGAAAAGCTGGAGCCGGCGGAATACGCCGAGGCCGCCGTGCCCTTGAAAGTAGAGGATCGCGTGCTGGGGGTACTCCTCTTGTGCAGCCAGTTCAGCCAGGCAATCCCGCCGGAGCAGATTGGCCTGGCCGAGACGCTGGCGGCCTACCTGGCGGTAGCGGCTCTTGAGGCCCGCAATTTCGCCTCGCAGCAAGAGGAGGCCTGGATCACGACGGTCTTGCTCGAGGTTGCCCGTCACGCGGCCCAGCCTGGCGGCGCCGATGCGGCCCTTCAAGCCGTGCTCCAGCTCACGACACTGCTCGCCGGGACGCCCTGGGCGATCCTCCTCGTCCCTCAGGCTGACGGCGATCGGCTCTCCGTGGGGCTGTCGTCGGGGCTTGGCCGCCAGACTCAGGACCAGCTTGCCGACCTGGCGCTCTCGGCGGCCGAGATCGGGATCGCCCCTCCCTACTCCGGGGAGGCTCCCCTCACCGTCACCCTCCCTGAGAGGCTCGGCATACCGCTTGACACCAATGAGGCCACGGCCGTCACGCTGAGCGACGGGCGAGCCCTCCTCGGCGTGCTCCTGATCGGCAACCAGGCACTCGCCGGGCGCAGGCTCTCTCTGCTTGTCGGTATCGCCCACCAGATCTCGCTGCGTCTGGAAAACACTCGCCTGATCGAGGAGATCGCCACGCGGCGATCCCTCGAGCGCGAGCTGGCCACCGCGCGCCAGATTCAGGTGAGCTTTCTGCCCAACGTGCTCCCCACTCATCCAGGCTGGGAGGTGGGCACCACCTGGCGCGTGGCTCGCGACGTCGGCGGCGACTTCTACGATTTCATCCCCCTCCCCGAAGGCCCCGACGGACCGCGCTGGGGGCTCGTCATCGCCGATGTCGCGGATAAGGGCGTGCCCGCGGCCCTCTTCATGGCCCTCTGCCGCACGCTGCTTCGATCGGCGGCGATCAGCCGCACCGACCCAGGCCTCACTCTCGCCCGCGTGAACGAGATGATCTTCGCCGACGCCAAGACCGACCTCTTTGTGAGCGTCTTCTACGCCGTGTGGGAGCCGGCTACGGGAAGGCTCGCCTACGCCAACGGCGGCCACAACCCTCCGCTCCTCTTCGAACCGAAGCGCCTCGCCCGCAGGCTTGCAGAACACGGGATGGTGCTGGGCGTGAACAAGGACCTGAGCTATCGAACGCACAGCCTCACTCTCCCACCGGGGGCGCTGCTCGTCCTCTACACCGACGGAGTCACAGAAGCGATGGACTCCAACGGCCAGTTCTTCGGCATTCACCGGCTCGAGAACCTCATCCTGGGCTCGACCGAATGGCACGCCCAGGCCGTGGCCGACACCATCGCCGAGCGGGTTTCGGATTTCTGCGCGGAGCCCGACCTGCAGGATGACCTCACCGCCGTCGTCTTATTGCGGGAGAGCTGACCGCTCCAGCCAGCGGAGTGCCGTCCCATGACCGAGTTTCTCTTCCCTTCGCCTCACCCCCTCGTGGCGCACAAGCTCTCCAAGCTCCGGCATCGCGATACCGACCCCAAACGATTCCGTGAACTCCTGCGCGAGATTGCCGCGCTCCTGGCCTACGAGGCCACCCGGGATCTGGCTACGGAACGCGTTCAAGTTCCGACGCCGCTCGGCGAGGCCAACGGCGAGCGGCTGATCGAGAAGATAGGCCTCGTCCCGATTCTCCGGGCCGGATTGGGGATGGTGGAGGGATTCTGGGAGCTCATGCCCACCGCGGAGGTCTGGCACATCGGGCTCTACCGCGATGAGCACACGCTCCAGCCGGTGGAATACTACAACAAACTGCCCATCGAGCCGACGGTCGCGGTCGTCATCATTCTTGACCCGATGCTGGCCACAGGCGGCTCCGCCGTGGCGACGGTCGATATCCTCAAGCGTTGGGGGGTGCGCAAGATCAAGTTCGTCGGGCTGATTGCAGCGCCGGAGGGCATTCGCAATCTCCACGACCACCACCCCGAAGTGCCGATCCATCTGGCGGCCGTGGATCAGGCCCTCAACGAGCACGGCTATATCCTGCCGGGCCTCGGCGACGCCGGCGACAGGCAGTTTGGGACGGCCTAAGGATAGGCGCCGCCGGCAGGTTAACGTCATCCTGACGGACTGTGAACAAATCGGATTAGAGCGAAAGCAAGCCTCCGGTCGACACCCTTCTGGCGCCTATCAGTCTCCACACACTTCGGCCTCACCCCCTGTCCCCCCATCGGGCAGCACCCCTTTGGGGCTCCGCTTGCCACGCCTCTTCCTGCGCGCGGATGACGTTAATGCGAACGGCCAACGTGGGTCCGGCTGAGGAAGGAGGGCGAGGAAGGCAAAGATCAGCCAGATGAGCGCTACGGGCAATTCCGTCAATGGCTGGGGCAGAGTCCGGGGCGGCGAGCACCGCCTCGGGCTAGGCGGTCTGAGGATCGCAGCGGTGGGGGAAGCGCCCTCTCAGGTTGCCCGGAGAAGCTCGTTCAGGTGAGTCCGCAGCCATGGCGGCACCTCGCGGAGGTTTCGAGCCCGATCGGCGATCTCCGCCGCGTAGGGATCTCCCACCTTCAAGAGCATCTCCAGCAACGCGGTCAGGGCCACGGGATCTCCGGGGTTGCGCGAAAGGACTTCTTCGGCCAGGAGCCGCGCCTCGTCATTCCGCCCCTGGAAGAGCCGGGTGCGCGAGGCTGCGGCCATCAGCGGATCCCAGCCGGGGTAGGCAGGCAGGAGCCGCTCAACGACCTCCCAAGTGCCCTCATCGGGCGCGCCAAGGAAGACCGCCTCCTGAAAGGAATCGATCACCGCGGGGTCGGCGCCTTCCAGGCCGCCGCGCAGCGTGGCCGCGTCGGCGTAGGCGCGGATTGCGTCGACGTAAGCGCCGGAGGCGACGAACAGGCGCCCCGCTTTCACCAGCTCTTCGATCGCAAGCCGCTCCATGCCAGCGGCGAGATAGGCCGCGGCCAGATTCAGGCGCGCCTGGGGGTCATCAGGCTGGGCGTCCGCGGCCCGGCGCGCTTCTGGCACCGCGGGCGGCTCGCCTCGCTCATCAAGAAAGAGCGCCGGTGAGGGCAAGCCTGCATCCGGGGTCCCGGCGTTCTGTCGGTTGGTCGCCCAGGCGAAGGCGAGGAGGCACATGCAGGTGAGCGCCAAACCGCCGGCCGCCCAGAGCCATGCTCGGGAGCGTTTCTTGGGCTCCGCGGCCACCACTCCTCGCGCCGCGCCGGCCCCCGGTGTGGTCGCGGGAGGAGGAGCCGGCGGCTCGACCTCAACTGCGGC
>DATEAV010000094.1:0-11553 GCA_035288185.1 Anaerolineales bacterium
GACTGTGGCTGGAGCGGGGCATGAAGCTGAGCTGCCTGCCGGTATCCTTCTTCGAGGATATCCTCGCCGGCCGGATGTCGGTCGGCGAATGGGCCCACATGGGCGCCGACCTCGGCCTGGACGCGATCGACTTGAGCGTCCTGTTCATCCCCGACCGCACATTGGCCCAGGCCGCCCAGCTGCGCCGGCAGGTCGAAGATGTCGGCATGCGCGTCGCTATGGTCACCTCCTACCCAGATTTCACGCACCCCGACCCGATCCAGCGGCGTGCCGAGCTGGATCTGGAAGAACAGGTGGTGGCGCTTTCGGCCGAGGTTGGCGCCGAGCTGGTGCGCGTCACCGCTGGGCAGGCCCATCCGAGCGTATCACGCGCTGCGGGCATCGCCTGGGCGGTCGAAGGCCTGGCCCAGCTGACGGAGCGCACCTCCCATTCGGGCGTGAGGCTGGCCTACGAGAACCACGCCAAGCCCGGGGCCTGGCGCTATACCGACTTCTCGCAGCCGCCCGACATCTTTCTCGAGATCGTCCGCCAGACCGGGGCTGTCAACCTGGGCGTGAACTTCGACGCCGGCAATGCCACGGCCTTTGCCGAGGACCCACGGGCACTGCTGCTCGCAGTCCGCGACCGGATGATCAGCCTGCACGCTTCCGACACCGCTACGCGGGATGAGCTCCGCCACGTGCTTGTCGGGACCGGGCTGACGCCGTATGCCCAGCTCTTCCAGGATCTACGCTGCAGCCGGTGGGACGGATGGATCTGTATCGAAGAGGCCTCCTTCCTGGGCCGGGAGGGGGTCGCCGCCGCAGCCGACTTCGTCCGGCGGGCGTGGCAGGCGGCCGCCCCGGCCGACTGACCGTCATCGACCGTGAGAACGACGATGACCCGTGCCGATCTCCTCAGGGCCGAAATCCGAGCTGAGCTCAATACCAAAGGGCGAAAGAGCCCCGACGACCTGCTTGAGCTGATCCTGCGGGGGGCGGTCCACGATGCTTTGTGCGAGCTGGTTTTCTTCTCCCCCCCCAACGCGCTGCAAACGAGCCTGACCGCGCTCCAGGCCGGCATCCGTCGGGCCGCCGCTGGGGCCGAGCCCGCGGCTCGCCTGTCACTGCTCTCCTTCCAGGCGCAGCTGGCCATATGGCTGATCTCCTTTCTGCCCCGCTGGAATCTCCGAGACAGCGGCCGGCACGGCTCGGCGGCGCTTTCCCAGGCAGAGGTGGCGGATCTCGCGGACGAGGCACAGGCGTTAGCCATCGAGCTCTCCCAGCGCGATGCGGGCTCGGCCTCCGTCCTTCTCGCCAACTCGAGGGTGGAAGCCATGAGCCGGCTAAAGGCTGAAGCGAATCCTGATCCAGCCGGAGCCGCGGCCTCCTGGGTCGGCACCTCGCTGGCCGATTGTCTGCACAGCCACCGGGATGCGTTCGACCGCAGCCACCTGCGGCGCATCGCCGAAATGCGCGCCGACGGGAAGACGGCCAGCGAGATCAGTAATGACTACGCCGCCTTCCTGCCCTACGCCTTGTACCTGGGTGCCTCCTTCGTGACCTGCAATCCGCCTCTCGTCGATCTGGCCTGGCAGGCCGATCCGCCGCGTTGGAACGCGGTGGCCGACGCGATCATTGCAGACCACCCCCTGGGGGACGGAGACGAGCTGGCCCGCCGTCTGACCCTCGAAGTCGTCCTCTCCAACATGCAGCTTCTGCGGCCGATTTTCCTCCTCAGCCTGGGGGAGATGGGCTGCGTCAGCCTGCAGGTCAACCCCAAGAAACACGACGACGCGGCCGAGATGGTCGCCGACGCAAAATCCATTTACACCGAGCTGCGGGAACAGCTGAACGGCGGCGTCCCCAACGTCGTCTTCAAGCTGCCGGGCACCAAAGCCGGCCTGCAGGCCTGTCGTGCGCTGACGGCCGACGGCATCGGGGTCAATATCACCCTCAATTTCAGCCTGTTCCAGCATTTGCCTTTCGCCGAGGCGATCTTGCAGGGGGAGGCCATCTACTGTGTGTTGGCCCACATGAGCGGGCGCCTGGCCTTCCCGGTGCGCGACGAATTGCTCGGCAAGCTGGCGGAGCTCTCAAGCCTTGGCATCGATGAGGGCGGGGCCCGGCTGGCGGCGGCATGGTCTGGGATTGCGGTTCTCAAGCGGGTCCACCACCTCCTGGCGGCGCGCGGAGCATTCTCGCGGCTGCGACTATTGATCGCCTCCATGCGCATCTACTCGGGAGCCGCTTACCAGGGCCTCCCCAGCCCGATCCCCGACATCAGCGAAGCCGTCGGCGCCGGCATTCTCACCGTCTTCCCCAACGTGCGCAGCGCCTTCGACACCCTGGCCTCCATCGCCCTGGACCCTTGCCGGATCGAGGCGCCAATTCCGCCCGGGGTCCTGGAGGTGCTCGGACAGAGCGAGATCTTCCGCCAGGCCTACTACCTGGACGACCCAGCCTGGGTCGAGGACGGACCGGCACTGCGCCCGGAGAAGGTGCTGGCGCTAGCCGATGAGGCCGGGACTGCCGCGTGGCCGCCGGTTCACAATACGCTGACCGAGTTCTGCAAGGCTTACGACGTCTTCGTCGCCCGGATTGAGGGCCGGCGCCGATTGGGGCTCTTGCGGCATCGGGCAATGGCTCCCGGAGAATGGTCGGAGGCGGAGGCGGGCATGCTTGCCGAAGCGCTCTGCCAGTTCGACCCATCGTCGGTTGCCGATGCGCTCCGCCTGCTGGCAGAGATCGCGCCCGACGGCCGCATTGGCAATTGCCTGCGCCGAAACCAAGTCGGGCAGGCGATCCGCTCGCAAGACCAAGGCTTCCTTCTCACTCTCCTGGAGGAGGCGCTCGCCAGACACCCTTGCTGAAAGCCGGGAGAGAGATCTCGGAAGCACGAGAGGTGCGGAATGACTGCAGGAAGTGCGGCCCAGGTTGATGAAGCTGGTGATCGGGCGACCCTCGAACTAGGCAAGCCGGAGGCTCTGGACCTCCTGCGACAGATGTGGGAGATCCGCTTCTTCGAGGAGAAGGTCTACGACCTGCTCGGGCGAAACCTCATTCGGGGCGCCTCCCACCTGTACGCCGGCGAGGAAGCGGTGGCCGTTGGGGCGATCTCCGTCTTGCGCCACGACGACCTGATCACGTCGACCCACCGCGGCCACGGCCACTGCCATGCCCGGGGCGCAGCCTGGGCGCGCGACGACACATCCCGCCAGGAGCACCTTAACCGAATGATGGCCGAGCTGTGCGGACGGACGACCGGTTACTGCCTCGGCCGCGGTGGTTCGATGCACATTGCCGATGTTGAACGCGGCAACCTGGGCGCAACCGGCATTGTCGGAGGAAATAT
Source organism: Anaerolineales bacterium (assembly GCA_035288185.1). Taxonomy (GTDB): domain Bacteria; phylum Chloroflexota; class Anaerolineae; order Anaerolineales; family E44-bin32; genus DATEAV01. The sequence goes on from DATEAV010000094.1 coordinate 3,335, forward strand.
CCCTGTCGCCACGGGGGCGGGGCTGGCCCAGAAGATCAACGGCAGCGGCCGCGTGGTGGTCTGCTTCTTCGGCGAGGGGGCTGCCAACACGGGCAACTTCCACGAATCGCTCAACATGGCTTCGCTGTGGAAGCTGCCGGTCGTGTACGTCGTCGAGAACAACCTGTATGGGATGTCGGTCCCCTACGAGAAGGCCACCGCCAAGCTGGAAGTTGCCGACCGGGCCTGCGCCTACGGGATCCCAGGCCAGGTCATCGACGGGATGGACGTCCTGGCCGTCCGCCATGCGGTGGCACAGGCCGTCGAGAGGGCCCGGGCGGGCGATGGCCCATCTCTGATCCAATGCCAGACCTACCGCTGGTACGGACACTCGCGCTCCGATCCGCGGAAGTACCGCACCAAGGAAGAGGAAGCCGCCTGGCGCGAGCGAGATCCGATCCCCAGCTTCGCCCGGCGACTGCAGCAGGCCGGTTTGGCCTCGGCGGCCGAGTTACAGGATGTGGAAGCACTGGCCCGCCGCGAGATCGAGGCAGCCACCGAGTTCGCCTTCGGCTCCCCCTTCCCCTCCCCTGAGGAGTTGGAGCAGCATGTCTTCGCTCCCTTCGTGTGGACCTCGGCTGATTTCCAGCGCGAACGGGAACTGCGCCAGCGCTGCCGGGAAGGCACAAAGGGGACGCGCAAGATCCGCTACTGGCAGGCCATCCAGGAGGCGCTGCGCGAGGAGATGAAGCGCGACTCGCGCGTCTTCCTGATGGGCGAGGACATCGGGCTGTATGGCGGCGCCTACGGGGCCACGCGCGACCTGTTCGAAGAGTTCGGTGGCGAGCGGGTTCGCGACACCCCGATCTCCGAGGCAACCATCGGCGGCGCGGCGGTCGGCGCGGCCATGGCCGGTCTGCGGCCGGTGGCGGAGATCATGTACGTGGATTTCACCCCCCTGGCCATGGACCAGATCGCCAACCAGGGCGCCAAGAACCGCTACATGTTCGGCGGGAAGACCACCGTCCCGATCGTCATCCGGACCGAGGGCGGCGCTGGCCGTTCCATCGCCGCCCACCATTCCCAGTCACTCGAAGCCCTCTGGGTCCACTTCCCCGGCATCTACGTCGTGATGCCTTCCACGCCTTTCGACGCCAAGGGCCTTCTCAAGGCCGCCATCCGCGACGATAACCCGGTGATGTTCATCGAGCACAAGATGCTCTACGGACTCGAAGGCTACGTCCCCGAAGACGACTACGTCATCCCCTACGGCGTGGCCGATGTGAAACGCTCGGGCACGGATGTCACCCTGGTCACCTACTCGCGGATGGTCCACCGCGCCCTGGAGGCCTCCGAGCGGCTCGCCCGCGAAGGCATCCAGGTCGAAGTCATCGACCTGCGCAGCCTTAAGCCGCTGGACATGGCGACGGTCGCCGAGTCGGTCCGCAAGACCGGCCGTGCCCTGTGCCTCTCGGAAGGTTGCCGCACGGGAGGGTTCGCCTCTGAGCTGGCGGCGCGCATCAACGAAGAGCTGTTCGAATGGCTCGATGCTCCCGTCGCCAGGCTTTGCGCCGCGGACGTGCCCATCCCGATGAGCGAACCGCTCGAGGACGCCGCCATCCCCAATCCCGAGGCGGTCGTCTCCGCGTTGCGTGCGGTCCTTAAATGAGGGTCAGCGATGGTCTATGAAGTCATCCTGCCTGTCCTTGGGGAGACAATGAACGAGGGCACGGTCGTCGAGTGGCAGAAGCTCGAGGGGCAACCGGTCCGCGTCGGCGAGGTCCTGTACACGCTGGAAACGGACAAGACCACCCTCGAGGTCGAAGCTCAAGCCGCCGGTTTCCTGCGCCGGATCCTCGTCCCCGCCGGCCAGACGGTGCCGGTGCTGACCCCGGTCGCCGTGATCACCTCAACCGCCGATGAGGATCTGAGCCAGCATGCCTCTCAGCCGGCCGCCGTGCCGACAACGGCACCTGCCCGATCCGCGCCGGAACAACCCCTTCCGCAGGCCTCGGGCGCGCTTGGCCCCGCCCGGCGGTCTGCTTCGCCGCGCGCCCGGCGCCGCGCACGCCTCGAAGGCATTGATCTGTCCTTGGTTACGGGGAGCGGCCCAGGCGGACGCATCGCCGAGCGCGACGTGGCGGCCCATCTGGCCCGAGGGCGGCCAGCGACGCTCCAGGCTCAGCCGCCAAAGGCCACCCCGCTGGCCCAGCGGGCCGCAAAGCAGCTCCACGTCGACCTGGCGACCTCCACGGGCAGCGGGCCGGGCGGGCGGATCACCCTGCAAGATGTCGAGCGGACGGCAGCGGCCAACCCGCAGGCCCCCGGCCTCTTGCCTCTGAGTCGCGCCCGCCGGCTGGCCGCCGAGCGGATGACGGCCAGCTTCACCAGCGCGCCCCACTTCTACTTGCACGCCGACGTCGACGTCCGGCGGCTGGCCGCCCTGCGCTCAAGCCTGATCCCTCGGATCGAAACGGCCGCCGGCGTGCGGCTGACCTACACCGATCTGCTCGTCAAACTGTGTGCGATGGCCCTGGTCAAGCATCCGCACGCCATGGCTCACTGGACTCCCGAAGGGCTCCAGCCTGCTCCGGGTGCCAACATCGGTGTGGCGGTTGATACCCCTTCCGGCCTGATCGTTCCGGTGATCCGCAATGCGGATGGGCTCAGCCTGGCCGACATCGCCCGAGCCCGCACGGATCTTGCCGAACGCGGCCGCACCGGCAAGCTGACCCCGGCCGACCTGGAAGCAGGCGTGTTCACGCTCAGCAACCTGGGCATGTTTCGCGTCGACTTCTTCGACGCCATCCTCAATCCTCCCCAGGCGGCCATCCTGGCCGTGGGCCGGATCGCTGAGCGGCCGACGGTCGACAATGGACAGGTGATCGCTGCGCCGCGCATGACCTTGAGCCTGTCGGTGGATCACCGCGTCCTGGACGGCGCGGCCGCGGCCCGGTTTCTGGGCGACCTGGTCGAGTCGATCGAGAATCCGGATCCGGGGCTGGCGTGACAGAGGAGGCAGAGCCGAATGGCCGACCTGCTGGCGTTCATCCACACGGTCCCGTCCCTGGTGGGGTTGTTCACCTCTCTGGCGCAGGAGATCCTTCCCGCCGATGTCGAAGTGCTCCACATCGCCGATGAAATCCTTCTGAAAGTTGTCCTGGCAAAGGGCGGCCTGACCCCGTTCATCTTCCAGCGGGTCGCAGATCATGTGATCGCCTGCGAACGCGCCGGTGCGGACGCTGTCCAGCTGACGTGTTCATCCATCTCGCCGTGCGCCGAGCCGGCCGCCCGCCTGGTGGAAATCCCTGTCCTGAAAGTCGACGAACCCATGGTCGACCAGGCGCTGCTTCTCGGCCAGCGGATTGGGGTCGCGGCCACGGCCCCGACCACCCTCCAGCCCACAACCGAATTGGTGCGCCAGCGCGCCGCCGCGGCAGGGCGGACGGTCGAGGTCGACGCGCTCGTGTGCCACGGTGCCTACGAGGCTCTCTTCGCCGGCGCGACGGAAACCCACGATCGCATCGTGCGCGAGCACCTGCGGACCTTGATGAGCCGCAACGAGGTTGTGATCCTGGCGCAGGCCTCCATGGCGCGCGTCCTCGAAACGCTGCCGACCGCGGAGAGGCGTGTCCCCATACTTTCCAGCCCCCGCTTGGCCGTGGAGCGGCTGCGGCAGATCCTTGCTGGTGGAGCCGGCGCCTAGGCCCGGCCCTCCGGGCAGGCAGGGCTGGAGGGGCCGGAATCGACTTGGAGCTGAGAGGTGCGGGCTCGCCGCCGACCGCCAAGCTCGGCCTTTCGGCCTCCGGGTTACGGTTCTGGAGGGTCCCTCCCCAGGCATAGACGACGCCCAAGAACGCACGCCCACGCCAGGGATATCCCCGGAATCGGCGTGAAGGGCTCACTTCTGTCGTGTTCGTGGAAAGCTGGGACTTGACGTTGCCGGGCGAATTGGTATACTGGTACTACCACAGGGTGGCTGTGCCACTTTGCACTTGAGCAAGTCTCACGCAGGCGTCTGCGTGGCCCAAGTGCTCCCCCTGGTATCCCGCAAAGCCAGCTCAAGATCGCCGGCGTGCGCTTCGCGCCGGATCGCCGCCCTCAGCACCCAGACACCGCGGAGGCGGATCGATGAAGGAAGGGCTACCGGGGGGGATGCTCAACCTGCTCCCCGATGTTGAACTCGAACGCATTCACCTCGCTTCTTTCGCCCTGCTCGAAGACCATGGTTTGTATAGCGAATCAGACCTGGTGCTCGACCTCTTCGCCAAGGGCGGAGCCATGGTCGATCGCCAGGCGCGCATGATCCGCCTGCCACGCTCGCTGGTCGAGGCGGCGTTGCAGTCGGCGCCCAAGTCCTTCGTGTTCTACGGACGCGATCCCCAATACGACCTGGACTTGCGGCCGGGGCGCTCGTTCTTTGGCATGGGGGGGACATCGGAACCACTCTACTGGGACTACGACGTGGGCCGCTCACGTCCACCGACCAAGGCCGACATGGTCGCCTGCACGCGTGTCGGCCAGGCGCTGCCCCACGTGGACTTCGTCATGGCCCTGTGCTCGGCCGGAGACGTGCCCGGGGACGTGATGTTCCTGCACGAGTACGATGCCATCTTCCGCAACACCACCAAGCCGGTGCTCTACACCTCGCCCGGCCGGTGGTTCACGGCCAAGTTCATCGAGATGGCCGCGGCCGCTTGCGGCGGCGAGGCCCAGTTCCGCCAACGTCCCTGCATCATGCTCTTCACCCAGACGATCTCACCGTTGAAGATCAGCCACTACAGCGAGGGCATGCTGGAGGCGGCCGAGTTCGGCGTGCCAATCCTGTGTTCGCCCGGGCCAATGATGGGCGCCACCAGTCCGGCCACCCTGGCCGGCAACCTGGTCCAGGTCAACGCCGAGGCCCTCTTCAGCATCGTCATGGCGCAACTCATCAAGCCGGGGACGCCGGTCGTCTACGGTCCGCATGTGGCCGTGATGGACATGGTCACGGCCCAGTGCACCTACGGCAGCGCCGAGCAGACCCTGGGCAGGACAGCCGTCGCGCAGCTCGGCCGTTTCTACAATCTGCCGAGCTTCGGACTTGGCGGCGGAGTGGAAGCCAAGCTGCCCGACGCCGAGGCCGCGGCCCAGGCGATGATGGGCATGCTCCTCAATGCTCTATCGGGGCTCACCCTTACCCAGTGCCTGGGCACCCTGGCCAGCGGAATGTACGGCGCCCCCGAGATGGCCATGATCTGCGATGAGATCGTCCATATGCTGCGGCGCGTCCTGGGAGGCATCACCGTCTCCGAGGAGACGCTGGCGGTGGAGGTGATCAAACAGGTGGGCCACGGTGGGAACTTCATGGCCGAGGAGCACACGGCCCGGATGTTCCGCAAGGAGCTCTTCTTCCCAGTGTTGTTCCGGCGCCAGTCCATCGACCAGTGGCTTGCCGACGGGGCCCGGCCGATCGTCGCCGTCGCCCACGAGCGCGTCCAGCAGATCTTGGCCAGCGCCGGCCCGGTCCCCCTCGCCCCGGGGGCCGGCGAGGCCCTGGAACAGTCGTTGGAATCGGCGGTGGCCGAGGCCACGGCTCTCAAGCAAGCATCGTGACCCGACGGGCAGGACAGGCTGGCCCGTGCTGAGCTCAAGCCTACGACGGGAGGTCAGGGCATGCAGGATTGGGGAACCCCTTGCTTCGACCGCGTGCTGACGGCGCTTCAGCGCCAGGAGCCCGATCGGGTCCCTCCGGCCGAGATCTGGGTGGACCAGGAAGTCCGGGACGCCTTCATGGGTCGACCCGTTCGAAGCGTACAAGAAGAGGTCGAGTTTTGGAGCGCCGCCGGGTACGACTTCGCGGCCTTGGACTCGGACGTCTGGGCCACTCCCCAAATCCAGGGCAGCATCACCCGCCCGCTGGCCGACACCGCCGGGGTCTATGACCAGGGGCGGGAGCACCGAGGCTGGGTGGCAACCGAGTCGGGCGAAGTCAAGACCTGGGCCGACGTCGAGAGCTTCCCCTGGCCCAAGGCCCAGGACCTGGACTACTCTCGCCTGGAGCAGATCGGGGAATTCCTGCCGCCGGGGATGAAAGTCATCGTGACCTTCGGGCACATCTTCACCGCCGCCTGGCACCTGATGGGCTTCAACCACTTCTGCCTGAGCCTATACGACGACCCGGCGCTGGTGGCCGAGGTGATGAAGCGATTGGGCGAGGAAGTCATCCGGCAGGTCGATCACCTGCTGTCGTTCGAGGCCGTCGGCGCCCTGTGTTTTCAGGACGACATTGCCTACACCAGCGGCATGATCATCTCCCTGGAATGGGTGCGCAAGATGTTCTCACCCTGGTTGGTTGAGATCACCAGGCTGTGCCACGCTCGCGGGCGACCGCTGATCTATCACTCCGATGGCAAGATGGACGACTACCTGCCGGAGATGGTGGCCGCCGGCGTGGACTGCTTCCAGGCGGTCGAGCCCAAGTCGATGGATATCGTCGCCGTCAAGCGTGAGTACGGCGGGCGACTGGCTCTGATGGGCAACGTTGACCTCGGATTCACCCTGACGCGCGGCACTCCCCAGGATGTTGACGAGGCCGTCAGGCACTTGATCAGGACCGTCGCCCCGGGCGGTGGCTTCCTACTCGGCTCGACCAATTCGATCACCAACTATGTCCCGCTGGCGAACTACAAGGCGCTGCTTGCGTCGACCCTCAAGCACGGGTGGTATCCGATCTCTCTCTGACGTTGCAGGAGTTGCAGTCATGGGGAAGCTTCTCGACTCTGGACAGAAACTGCATCCGCGTGTTGGCGTCGTGGTCACAACCTGGTCTCACGAGAGCGGAGCGGATTACGCCCGCGGGCTGGTGGATCTATTCTCCCAGACCGCAGCGGGCGCTGAGGTGCAGGTCGTCTCCTGCCCGCGGCTTCTCGAGAGTGAGGGCGACATCGCACCGATCCAGTCGTACTTGGCCGACCAGCAGCTTGATGCGGTGTGCCTGATTTGCGGCAACTTCACCCTCGATCACGTCATGCCCCTGCTGGCCCAGGCCATCCGGCTGCCGGCTCTCCTTTGGGCTCTGCCCGGGCGGGAGGCGTGGGGCGCGTTGGTCGCCATCCAACAGACGCTCTTCCCATTCAAGGAGCTCGGCCTGCCGTACAAGTTTGTCACTGGCCGACTGGGTGACGCACGGGTCTGGGCGCGGGCCCTGCCCTTCCTGCGCGCTTGTGCCATTGTGCGTCGCCTTCAGGGACTGCGACTGGGGGTGATGGGCTGGCGGGCGGAAGGCATGTCGGACGTCGTCTTCGATGAGATCGCCCTGCGCAAGACCTTCGGGGTCCAACTGGTCAACCTGGGGCTGACCCGCTACACGCGCACGCTGCAGGAGATTCCCGAAGATGAAGTGGAGGTCGCCTGGCGCGAGATCAGCCCTAGCTTCGACACTACTCAGCTGCCGGAGAAAGTCGGACGCTACGGGGCCCGCTCCTACCTAGCCCTCAAGCGTCTGACCGCCGAAGAGAATCTGCAGGCTGTCACCCTGGAGTGCTTTCACGACCATCTGGGCGGGCCCTGCATGGGCTTCTGCCTGATGAACGACCAGGGCATCCCGGCCCCCTGCGAGAACGATGTCCACGCCGCTATTCTGATGGCGGCAGGCCAGTTGCTCAGCGGCGAGCCGACGTTCCACGCCGACATCGTGGAAGCCGATTACGACCGGAATACCGCCGTGATGCACCACTGCGGCAACCTTCCTCTGCGCCTGGCCAGCACGGAACCCAAACCCGCTTTGAAGCCGATCCGTGAGACTGTGGGACCGGGCGCCTTCGGGCCGACGATCCAGGCCTGGATGAAGGCCGGGCCGGTCACGGCCATCAACCTGGTCGGCGGAGCCCTCGGGCTGCGCGTCGCTGCACTGGAGGGAGAGATCCTGGCCGAGAAGGTGGATCTGCCCGGATCCGGCGCCCTGATGGCCTTCCCCTACGATCTGGCCGCCTCTCTGGAGAAGATGGGCAACGCCGGCTACGGGCATCATTTCGTTATCGTCCCTGGGCACCTTGGAGTCGAGCTGGCCGAGTGGTGTGCGCTGTCCGGCGTCGCTTACCTCCAGCCTGAGGTCTCACCCCATTGATCCTTGAAAGGCACAGGAGAATTCGAATGGATCCTGTCTTGCAGTCGATGTTCGAGGCCGTGGTCGCCGGCAAGAAGGCGGAGGTCGAAGCCCAGGTCAGACAGGCCCAAGAGGCCAAGGTGGACCCGGGGGC